>CABMHZ010000122.1 GCA_902386115.1 uncultured archaeon
ATCAATTCTGCGATTTTTCAGAAAAATACAGAGGTAGAACCTTAAATTATGACTCTAAAAGTCCAACTGTCAAATTGCGGAAAGGATGAAATCACCGGAATTTTGTCGAAGTGGCGAAGTCAAGTTTAATCGCTCAAAGAGCGTATCCCCGATGTCGGGAATATGCACAAGATGTTTAGACGGATGCCGCGGAAACTGTGAAATATTCAAATCCTCGTTCAGGGGACGCGAAGTAATATATCCCGGACCTTTCGGGACAATAACAGCAGGCGCGGACAAGAACTACCCGGTAGATTATTCACACTTGAACATACAGGGATATGCCGTTGGCGCATTCGGTCTTCCTGAAGATGAAGAGCCAAATCCCGACACCGCGATCTTCCCGAGAGTGGACACCGAGACAGAGTACGGCTGGGACAAGAAAGTACGCATGAAACTGCCGATTTTCACTGGGGCTCTTGGCTCGACAGAGATAGCGCGCAAGAACTGGGAACACTTCGCAGCTGGCGCAGCGATCTCAGGAATCACACTTGTCTGCGGAGAGAACGTGTGCGGCATCGACCCCGGACTTGTGCTTGACAGCAACAACAAGATAAAGAAATCCCCGGAAATGGACAGGCGCATCACGACATACAAGAAATACCATGAAGGTTATGGTGAAATACTTGTCCAGATGAACGTTGAAGACACAAGGCTTGGCGTGGCTGAATACGTTTCAGAAAAGCATGACCTTGACACCATCGAACTGAAATGGGGACAGGGCGCAAAATGCATTGGCGGCGAAATTAAGGTCAACACCATCGAGCGCGCAATTGAACTCAAAAAACGCGGGTACATCGTCACCCCGGACCCCGAGAACAGCGCAATAGCGACGGCATATAAGGATACTGCAATAAAGGAGTTCGAGAGGCATTCCCGTCTTGGCTTTGTCACAAAAGATGGATTCATGGATGAAGTTGACCGCCTGCGCGGTCTTGGTTTCAAACGCGTGACCCTGAAGACGGGCGCGTATTCCATGGTCGAACTTGCAATGGCGATCAAATACTGCTCAGAAGCAAAGATAGACCTGCTGACCATCGACGGCGCACCTGGCGGAACAGGCATGAGCCCGTGGCCCATGATGGAAGAATGGGGCATCCCGACCTTCTACCTGCAGTCGCTCGCTTATGAGTTCGCAGAAAAGTTGAGCAAAAAGGGAGAAAGAGTCCCCGACCTTGCAATGGCAGGCGGTTTCTCGAGTGAGGACGGCGTGTACAAGGCTCTTGCAATGGGCTCACCGTACTTCAAGGCTGTCTGCATGGGCAGGGCGCTCATGATACCCGGCTTTGTGGGCAAGAACATCGGCAAATGGATAAAAGAGAACGACCTCCCGAAGACTGTTTCCGAGTTCGGCACAAGACCTCAGGAGATATTCGTATGCTACGAAGAGCTTGCACAGAAATTCGGCGATGATATGAAACACCTGCCGCTCGGTGCCTTGGGCATCTATTCATATGCACAGAAGTTCAGGACAGGATTGCAGCAGCTTATGGCAGGCTCACGCAGGTTCAATATATCCATAATAAACAGGAACGATATCATGGCGCTCACCGAAGAAGCGTCAAAGATATCCGGAATTCCCTACGTGATGAATGCGCGCAGGGAAGAAGCAGAAGCAATACTTGATGAGTGAAGTGAATCAGACCGGGCTTTGCATTAGCAAAGCCTGATTTTTCTTTTTTCAATAAATCTGCGTTTATCTGCGTTTATCTGCGGTTCTGTCTTTTTTAAAATTCTTTTCTATTACTTCACGCTTCTTCCTCAATGACCTGATGGCAAAATAATAATACCCCGATATCGCGGCAGCGCATACTATAACGAAAATTATAAAATAAGAAAATAGCATTGGGGCGCTCGTGTTGTAATATTTGACCGATATCTGTAACGGAAAAGGATTTTTCCATATCAGCACCTCTCTTCCCAGGGCATCGGTCGTCACATTATCCGGTTCCGGGTTCGCCACTCCCAGGAACTTGGAGCCTGTTGTATAATTAGCCGGGAGAACGACCCTGACGCTCTTGTTTTCAACAGTCATCCGGACGAAATCCTGACCGTCTGCCTGGGTAAAAGCCACGAAGCCGGAAAACTCAGATTTGAAGTCAAACCTGATATAACTCCTTCCGAATATCGGCTCTGTAGTTACATTGAAACTCACATTCTTACCCGATAAATTCACAGCCGCAGGATCTTTGAAATTCGTTTCACTGGTATCGTCAAGCATGAATCTTATCGTGGTCTGGTTGACGACGCTGTCCACTACCTTCACGGTCGAACCATTCAGGTAATATATCGTGGTATTATCGAGTCCGGGAAGCTCATACTGCCCGGGAACGCCAGCCGGCACATCAGAGGTTATGCATCCTGCCGCAAACAAAAACAGCAGAATAATGGGAAGCCATAGCTTCATCAACGCACCATCATTATATCAGGCTCGATCTTCAGAAGTTCAAGACCATCCTTGAATATCCTTATAGTGCCTCCGCTTGTAGAAACAGTTACTGCGATAGTTTCCGTATCACGTGTAATGGCTGCGGCTGAGGTATGCCTTCCTCCCAGCCCTTGCTGGACCGGAACATCCCTTGCATCAATATCCAGATACCTACCCGCTGCGCGTATCATTCCTTTTCCGGTGATCACGAAAACGCCATCAAGCTGGGCAAAACTTTTCACGGTCTCCCAGGATTCCGGTTTTACTATGCTGCAGTTTTCCCTGTTCTGCCCTTCGAATGGATTTAAAACAAGAGGATGAGACCTCCGGAGCACTTCGTTCGAATCGCCGATTATAAAGGCGGTACCATATGATTTTCCTTCGCGTCCCTGGTTGGCTATCTCAAGTGCGATATTCAGGACAGACCTCAGGACGTCCGCATCTACCCTTTCAGTACATTCCCTGAGCTTTTTCATTGTTATATTCTTTGAAAGGTCATATACTACTATGGCATCGCTGTCATTCATCCTGATGATCCCGACCACGACCCCGCCGCATTCTATCAGGTTATTTATATAAGCGATAACCGAGGCATCCCCTAAATCTTTAGATGCGCTGCGTGCCCGGTTTTCAACTTTATCATAAAAATCATTTTCATTTTCTTCGATATACCGTGTGAGTTCATTTATCATCGAGGATTTCCGGGGCGTGAACACAAGAAAAGGGATGTTTGATGGTGTTTTAGGCAGTTCCTCCGAAAATGTAATGATCGCAGAAGCGTTAATGCTGCGGGCAATTTCAACAGCGGAAGAGATCAGAACCGAAATATCCCTTTTGCCGGGAGGAGAGTTTTTTATTTCCGCATAATCTTCCTGGTTTTTTTTATTATTAGGGGAGGCGGCGCAAAGCGTAACAGCTTCCATAGATATCACATAATTAAGATTATTATAGTAACCATTATATATAGTTTGAGGTGTTGTAAATGATTCGGATGATGCCGATAATGCATATATGGATGATGATGCCGCCTGATTATTCATCCATTCCGTTTCACACAATCCCATCGAGCCGTGAAAAATATTCTTCATTTGAAGGTATCCTCCCTAATGTTGAAACAATTGCAGCAAGTTCAGCAGAACCAAGATAAACTTTCGCGTTTTTACCCATGCGGTTATCAAAGTTACGCGTGGATGTGGAGAACACGAAAGCGTTATCTGCAACTCTTGCCTGGTTGCCCATGCAGAGGCTGCATCCCGGTATTTCAAGCCTTGCTCCTGCTTTTTTAAATGCGTCATAAACGCCTGACTTTTTCAGGTTGTCTTCCACAAGTCTTGTGGGCGGTGAGATCCATAGCTTTGATGCGCTCTTTCCCCCTCCAAGTATCCTGGCAGCATTCCTGAAATGATTTAAATTCGTCATGCATGACCCTATAAATACCTCGTCGATCTTTTCACCTGCCGCCTCAGAGAGCGGTTTTATGAAGTCGGGATCATTGGGACACGCAAGCAGCGGTTCCCTGATCTCTGACAGGTCGATTTCTATGACATCCGCATATTCCGCATCATCATCCCTTTTCAGGAGCAAAGGATTATCCAGCCACTCTTCCATTGCTTTTATCCTGTTCGTAAGTGCAGCGTTTGCGTATCCCTCGTCTGAAAGTGAATTCAATATCGAAATGCTATCCTTCAGGTATAGTGAGACCTTATCTTGCGAAAGTGCGATCACAGCAGCCTCGGCAGACCGTTCGGCGCTTGAATCTATAAGTTCGAATGCCTCTTCAACAGATAGGTCAATGCCCTCTATTTCAATTATCCTGCCATTGAAAACGTTCTTCTTGTTTTTCTTAACAAGTGTGAGTTTGCCCTTCTGCATGGCAAAATAGGGGATCGCGTTCACGGCATCGCGCAGGAATATCCCCTTCCTGAGCCTGCCCCTGAACCGCACGAGCACGCTTTCAGGCATGTCAAGCGGCATGAAGCCAAGAGCTGCGGCAAATGCAACAAGACCGCTGCCTGCGGGGAAAGATATGCCGATTGGGAAACGGGTGTGGCTGTCGCCTCCTGTTCCCACGGTATCGGGAAGCAGCATCCGGTTCAACCATGAATGGATTATGCCGTCGCCCGGTTTGAGCACTACGCCTCCCCTGTCTTTGAAAAATCGTGAAAGATCAACGTGCATTTTCCTGTCTTCCGGAGTAGGATAGGCAGCGGTATGGCAGAATGATTGCATCACCAGCGGCGCCTGGAATTCAAGGCATACAAGTTCAGTTATTTCATCTGCTGTCATTGGACCTGTGGTATCCTGCGAACCGACTGTGGTTATCTTCGGGAGGCAGGACTGACCGGGGCGGACGCCGGAAATGCCGCATGCTTTCCCGACCATCTTCTGCGCCAAGGTGTAGCCGCGGGAGGATGCCCGCGGTGGTGCAGGTTCAATGAAAATATCAAATCTTTTTCCAAGCACCTCCTGTGCTTTTCTGGTCAGTTCTTTTCCGATTATCAGTTGAAGTCTTCCTCCAGCCCTGTACTCATCAGGAAGAGTTTCAGGTTCAAGCCTGAAACCGGTTATCTCGCGCTTATTTTCATCAAGTATCTGCTGATTGACGAAATCGATCGTGATCACCATCCCGCTTTTCAGCCCCGAAACATCGCACCTGACAGGAATTGCGCCGCTGTCGCGGGCTGTGTTGAAAAATATAGGAGCTATCTGGCTTCCCAGGATGACGCCGCCCCTTCGCTTGTTCGGGACTCCGGGAATGTCCTCTCCCATCCACCAGATGACAGAATTCATGGCTGATTTCCTGCTGCTCCCCGTACCTGCAACATCAGCCGCGAACGCCACAGGATGACCTTTCTTTTTGAGCCCGTCTATTTCGGATATCGCCCCTGGATAGCGGGTTTCCAGCATATGGAGGGCATGGAGCGGTATGTCGGGGCGGCTTGCTGCCCGGGATGCAGGAGAGAGGTCATCAGTATTTACCTCGCCGTTGACTTTGAATACTGTTACTGTCAGTGAATCCGGGAGTGCCGGGCTTTTTGTGAACCACTCACCCTTTGCCCAGCTTTCCATTGCTTTTTTTGCATGCTGGTTTGAGCCTGCAAGCTCTTTTATTTTATCAAAGAACCCGAAAACAAGTATTGTTCCTGAAAGGGCTTTTGTTGCATCTCCTGCAAGTTCCCGGTCTTCGAGAACCTCGATAAGTGTCTCAAGGTTATACCCTCCTTTCATCATTCCCAGCATCTTTATCGCATCGCGCGGTGAGACTATCGGAGAACGCTTTTCGCGAAGCGCGATGCGTCTTAAGAGTTTTGCTTTTTCAAACGCGGCTGGGTCAACGCCGGGAGGGACATGATCTTTCAGCAATTTAAGTATGATTTCCTCTTTTCCTTCAGGCGGGTCAAATACAAGGTCTGAAAGGGAGGCTACCTGTACGGCTGAAAGCGGCAGGGGCGGAATGCCTTTTTTTTGCCGCTCTGATGTGTGAGATTCATAATCCTGAAGAACTGTCGGTGTCATTGGCACACTAAAGGCATTGATGTTCTATTAATTTAACGTTTGGGATTCGGGGTGCTCTTTTTCAGAAATACATAAATACCAAAGTGCCAATCTAAGCGTTGAGGTACATTAAGATGTTTTTAGTAGGCGAAGCTTTAATCGGAGAGGAGCCTGAACTGGCTCATATTGATTTAATCATTGGAGAAAAAACAGGTCCTGTGGGACAGGCATTTGCGAACGGGTTCACGCAGCTTTCCATGGGGCACACCCCGCTTCTTTCGGTCATAAGACCAAACCTGATCACAAAACCCGCCACGCTTATCGTCCCGAAGGTGACTGTCAAGAACATGCCGCAGGCAGCCCAGATATTCGGTCCCGCCCAGACGGCGGTGGCAAGGGCAGTCGCGGATTCTGTCCAGGAAGGCGTCATCCCTGAAGACCAGATCGAAGACCTTTCTATTATCGTCAGTTTATTCATCCATCCTGCAGCACAGGACTACAACAAGATATACCGTTACAATTACGGCGCCACAAAGCTTGCCATCGAGAGAGCCATGCAGGGATTCCCGGATGCAAAGACCGTCATGTACGAGAAAGACAGGACCATGCACCCCATAATGGGATTCAAAGTTGTAAGGCTCTGGAACCCGCCGTATTTGCAGGTAGCCATAGACATCCCGGATATTAACGCAGTCAAATCTGTCCTGAAACAGATACCTGAGAGCGATCATCTTATTATCGAGGCAGGCACCC
>CABMHZ010000123.1 GCA_902386115.1 uncultured archaeon
CACGTTCGTCCCTGATTACTGGGGTGAGAAACATGATGCATGGATGTGGATAATCTATCCGTGGGCATTATACGAGGATATGACCGGGTTCATAAAGAAGGTTCTTGTGCGCCCCATGACGCAGGAAGAGATAAAAAAGGGGCTAAAGAAGGACTTTAATATAACGATAGCCAGAAAAGAACTAATTGAGGTCCTTAAAGATATGAACAGGGAAGGTACGCTTAGAAGAGGTAAGGAGGGCAGGAAGTCATACTGGGAAATCAAGGGTGAAGGCTGATGGAAAGCAGGGTAAATGTTCTTGTATCGGGTAAGGTACAGGGAGTCAATTTCAGGACAGGCACGAAAAAAAAAGCGTTTGAACTGCAACTTAAGGGGTGGGTGAGGAACCTCGATGATGGGCGCGTTGAAGCGGTTTTTGAAGGGGAACATGAAAATGTGGATAAAATGGTAGAATGGTGCAGAAAAGGACCTAAATATGCTGATGTCAAAGATATCCAGGTGATATCCGGGCAATATACCGGAAAATTCAGGGATTTCTCAGTTCTCAGGTAGTAGATATTTATAGCCCGACTTATAATTTTGAGATATGAAAAATATAGAGTCCACATGCCCTTCATGTTCTCCCGACGAACGGACAGAAAAGAAAGTGCCTGTGCGGGTCATTGTGAGCATCGGAGATAAGTCAGTCCGCATCAGGACTATGCTTTCCGGAGCCATCAAAGTAGGCGACGAGCTTGTATTGGATGATGAGACCTCAGGAGAGGCATATCCAGTGCAGGTAATTTCGATCGAAGTCGGTGATAAAAGGAAAGAAAGCGCAAAAGCGGATGAAATCAAGACGATATGGGCGCGTGCTATCGAAGAAGTCGTGGTGAAGATTGCCATAAGCCACAGGGAGACCACTGAATCCATAGAGATGAAAGTGCCGGGGGACAGGGAATTTGTAATAGGTGAAAAAATTAAAGTAAACGGTCGGGAATTGAAGATCATACGCATAAAGATACGGGATAGCGGCTTCAAAAGCAGGAAGGGCGTTGCGATCAAGGCAAGCGATATCAAGCGTATCTATGCGGAATCCGGGCAAAAGGAACCAAAACGAATTTCAAAAAGTGGTGGAGAGCGCATTATTATAAAAAAGCGCGAATCGGTATGGAGTTTGAAGCACAAAAACACAGGCTGATAGAAGATTTAAGGCAACATGGCATAAGCGAACGCGTGCTCGATGCCATGCTCCGCGTCCCGCGCCACCTGTTCGTCCCTGAAAGAGAACAGAAAAATGCCTATACCGATTATCCGCTGGCGATTGGATGGGGGCAAACGATATCAGCTCCTCACATGGTGGCGATAATGTGCGATCTTCTTGACATACAGGATGGCATGAAAGTTCTTGAGATAGGGGCAGGTTCAGGTTATCATGCGGCTGTTATGGCAGAGCTTGCAGGAAGCGGGCATGTGTATGCTGTGGAATTGATAGAAGGTCTGGCTTTATTTGCACGTAATAACCTCAAAAAAGCAGGTATCAGCAACGTGACGGTACTCGTAGAGGATGGTTCTCTCGGGCTTCCCCGCTTTGCTCCCTATGATCGCATCAGCGTTGCAGCAGCTGCGCCTGATATACCTGATGCCCTGACCGACCAGCTTAAAGAAGGAGGAAAACTCGTCATACCGGTAGGAAGGTATGCGCAGGAGTTATATCTAATTACCAAGATGAACGGCATAAAAAATGATGAAAAAGGGGGCGTCGTGTTCGTGCCCCTTGTAGGGAAAAAAGGATTTCCTTTTTAAATAGAATGAAGCTCGCCTGACTGGATCTTTTCCACCAGCATGTTCCATTCGTTTTTCTTTAATCTAACAGTGTTCGCGCCCTCGCCGATAAGGATGTCGTCTCCAACAGTCTCAACCGCAGGGCAGCAGCTTTTTTCACATATATAAACTTTCATTGAGTTCACCAATTGTTTAAGAGATGGTATATGATTTAAAGGTTATCGTGGGAAAGATGAGCATGGAGTGGAAAATATAAAAAAGTCGATCAAGCTTTTTTGATAAGGTTGCAGGCAATATACGTTCCATTATCGGTAAAGTTCCCTTCATTGCAGCCCAGCAAAACTTTAATTATAGAATTGAGTTCTTCTGAAGAAACTCGAACTGGCGTGATAACAGTTGAAGATTTATTGACCTGAACTGTTGGATCTCCTTCCTCGTTGATGGGTGTGAAAGGCAATTCAGGCGTAGGTACAGGGGTTGGTGGCGTCTCCGTAATCTCTACAGCAGAAGGTGTCTCTTCACTACTCTGGGGTTTTTCACTCTCGGGTGGTTTTATCGTTAATTCCGGCTCCCCGCTCACTGCGGTCAATTTTCCGCTCTTGGCGCTCAGTTCGTAATACTCCGCAGTAGCGGCAGGCAGCTTTACCGGCTTTTCTGAATTTATCCTGATGCTATAGCTGAAACTTGCAGCCTTGTTTGCCTCCAGAAAATCATCAAGACTCGTGACCCCACTTATGAGAGTCCCTTCAGGCGGCAGCGTGTCCCTGACCGAGACCTTTGTGGGCGTGCTGCCTACATTTTCTGCAACTACTGTTACGGTGACAGTATCTCCATGTCTGAATTCGGAGACACCTGTCTGTTTGGTAAGTGATACTTTAGGACCATAAACAGTTAAGATGGGCTGGTTTGACTGGATAGAATAATACTCCTTTCGCGTCCTGAAATCCGCATTTGCAGCCGGTAATACTGCACCGTCTTTATTCGCCTCCAGCGGTTTTATGAGGTAGCGGCTTTCCCATTGCCCTCTTGCGGGTATATTGACCTCCCAGTGGAGGGAATTATTACTTAAAAGCCTGAAGCCGTTCGGAAGACTATCTGTTATGGTCACGTTCTTAAGCTCGTAATTTGCATTGTTATTGAATGTGAGCGAGACCATTGCCAGTTCATCCAGATATATTTTGGCATTCACGTACTTCTTTATCGTCGGGATCTGTTCAGGTTCAGGCGCTATTGTTATCGTTTTTGATGATTGTGCCGTGTAGGATATAGCCTTGGCATCACGTCCTGTGATGTTTGCAAGGATGTCACTATTCTGAAGTTCAGTAATAATTGGAGTTGCAAATGTTATACTATTTGTTATTGATTCCCCCTTCGGTAATTTTTCAATATAATAACTAACATCCCCTCTCTTCAGCGGCAGCGAGGTTAATATATTCAAATTTGCATTCATCAGGTCGGCAGACCCGGTATTACTAATAGTTACGGTTGCTGTGATCTCCGTATTCTCATTCGAAATATATTCATTGGAATCAGTGTCAACCGATACTACAAGCGCCGGGGTGCCTCTCGGGCTCATTTCTATTTCAGCCCATGGGGCATATGTTTCATAAACCCATTCTGTACCTTCTTGAGAAGGAAGGGTCTTAACCGTTACTTTCAATTCTCCATCAGGCACGATAATGTAGTCTCCCTGTGCCATTGCTGTTGAATTCAGGAAAGTTCCGTTTTTTGATAAGTTGATCGCAACGAACGGTTCAACCGGTTCAGCAGGAATTCCCGAATAAAGATTGGACTTAACAGGAGCGGAGAAGGTGATGACTTTTACTGTATATCCATTATATGAGAGTTCTTCCCCGCGCATGAGCCTGCCCGAGGTTCCTGCACCCCACTGGAACGACGAAACATCGTATGCTAATGCGGGGCTAACAAACCCGGATATTACCAGGAAAACAATTACAATTTTGATAAATATGTCACTTCTCATAAATTAAATTCGAGACTATCCTGTTACAATTTATAATTGCTTCATACTTATAATTTCCGATAATCATACAGATTTTTTATATTCGTATTTACACGAATATTTGTCATACAATTTTAAATAGTTATCTTATCAACAAAGCTCAGGTTTCGTTTAACGATACATTAAAATGCAATAAAAACATAGAAGCCGTTTATGACGCAAAAGAAAGAAGGCAGCGGTCTGATGTCCTCAGCGGGTTTGATGCGATATTATGACGCAGAAGAGACATCTTTACAGATAGACCCAAAAATAGTAGTTATTGTTGCAGCGGCATTGGGACTGGCTGTTCTGGTATTGAACGCAATGTATGGAATATGGCCCATCAGGGGTTAGGGGTATTATCCCTCAGGCTCTCAGCTTTTCCATGTGTTTTATCCTTTTCCTGATGAGTTCTTCAGTACCTATATCCCGTCTGCTGTAAAGCCTGCCTTTTAAGGCTAAAAGACCATCCTGCGCTATTTTTTCAGCATCATGGATAGTACCTGCTGTGCCCAGGATTGCTATGGCTCTTGAACCTGTTGTGTAAACCCAGCCGTCCTTTTCATACACACTTGAATAGAAAACATGCGCATTCCCGGTGTTACCGATCTCCACGACCGAATCCTTTGCCGGGTCGTCCGGGTAGCCTTCAGGGACTGCATACTTGCATACAGTTGCCTGCTTCTTAAAAGCCACCTTTGTTTTACCAAGGGTCCCGGTCACCACAGCCAGACACACATCAAGGAAATCATTCTCGATAAGCGGTATCACGTTCATGGCTTCAGGGTCGCCAAAGCGCGCATTGAACTCGATGACCGAAATGCCCTTCGCCGTCGCCATGAACTGCCCGTAAAGGACTCCCTGGTAGGGAACGCCGGTCTCTTTCCTGACAGCCATAACTGCATCGATCATGATCTTTTTTGCGCCGCTATAATCCGACTCTTTCATGAAGGGCAGGATGTCCTTCGCGTCGTTGTACGAGCCCATCCCGCCTGTGTTCGGTCCCTTATCTCCCTCGAACGCCCTCTTGTGGTCCTGCACTGCAGGGGCGAAAGCAAGGACGCTGCCGTCCACGAAAGCCTGGACTGTGAATTCCTCGCCGATGAGCCGCTCCTCGATGACAAGGTCATCGTTCTTCAACACTTCGCGGGCGTAAGCCTTTGCGCCCTCAATGCCGAAATGGTCACCCATGACCTTAACGCCCTTTCCGCCCGTGAGCCCTGCGGGTTTGATGACCACGTCGCCCAGTTCGTCAATATACTCATCCGTACCGCTTTCGCCTTTCCTGAACACCCTGAATCCCGGAAGACCTGCGATATTATATTTCTTCATGAAATTGCGCGTCCAGGCTTTGTCGAACTCTATCTGCGCCGCAAGCCTGCGGGGACCGACGACGGGTATCCCTGCGTCCCAGAGCATGTCAGGGATGCCTGCTGCAAGCGGCGTCTCAGGACCGATCACTGCAAGTTCTATTTTGTTCTTAACTGCAAAATCAACAATTGCGGGGTCTATCTCTTTTATAAGTATGAACTCTCTGCACAGGCGCGCTATACCCGGGTTTTTCCTGCTCATTGCCGCATAGAGATGCGGGTCTCTCCTGCTTCGGGCTATGGCTTCTGCAATGGCGTGCTCCCGTCCGCCGCCTCCGACTAATAGGACTCTCATGTTTCACTCCAGAATGTTTACAGGAATAAAAAAGTTCTGGTTTAACTATGAAGAATAGTTCCGGGATAAAGAACCGCAGAAAATGATCACGGATATATTTAATATGCCTGAAATTAGTAGACTCTTTAATTTTTAAAGGAATGATACAATGACAATTGAAGAAACCCTTGGCTATTCTTTCAAAAATTCCACATACCTTGATCGCGCACTGACGCGCAAAGCCTATGCGAACGAACAGAAACAGCAGCATAAGGAATGCGAAGACCAGGAAATATACCGGACTCTTGGAGATGCGGTCTTGAAACTGGCTCTGGTTGACCTGTTGATAAAATCAGGCTGCGATACAAGAGATGATATAACCAACAGGAAAAAAGACCTCGAAAGGGAGGAAAAGCTTGCCGAGATAGGCAGGAACCTCGGGATCGGGGCATTCATTAAACTGGGTATCGGGGAGAAAAAACAGAGAGCCGGTGAAGAGCCTAAAGTCCTTGCCGAAACACTTGAGGCGATTATTGCAGCAATTTATCATGATGGCGGATTTGAGACTGCAAAGGGAACAATCAGCAAATGGTACAAGATATGAAAAAATCATCTTTACTTGTGACTATTCAGATACCACTTTTTTCAGTTAAACCGGTGAATATTGGCAACAATATCTAAAAACAAAAGCTTTGGAATTTATTTATCGAAAAATCAATATACTATGACATTATTAC
>CABMHZ010000124.1 GCA_902386115.1 uncultured archaeon
TATATCGCATCTCTCTCACACCTCAGAAGAGTTATCTCGCCATTATCGCGTTCCCAGCCTCATTTCGAAGCGCGTGACCTTCATCCCACCCAGTGGGGAAGGGTGTGTCCTTCGGAAACGCCTGAAGGACCGAACTGCGGTCTTGTGAAGAATTTTGCACAGCTTGTTGAGATATCCACAAGCGCAGGGG
Organism: uncultured archaeon; assembly: GCA_902386115.1. GTDB lineage: Archaea > Halobacteriota > Methanosarcinia > Methanosarcinales > Methanoperedenaceae > Methanoperedens. The sequence goes on from CABMHZ010000124.1 coordinate 191, forward strand.
AAGAAAAACCGTTCAGGAACCTGCTCTTTGAAATGGGCATAGTTCCGATCATACCGCATCTTGTGGGAATGGAAGAAGTGCCCACCACTTATGCTACTGAATTAGAAGCGCTTGAGGAAGAAGACGTCGCGAAAGTTGAACCCGAAGAAGAACCGGAGGTTGATTTCAGTGAATAAGACAAGAATTTTCTTAAACGGAGAGCTCCTGGGTTCCCTGGATAACCCCAGAGAATTCGTAACTGAGTTCAGGGCAAAACGCCGGCAGGGTGAGATAAAGAAACAGGTCAACATCACGTTCTATGAAGACACGAACGAGATATATATCAACTCAGATCCCGGAAGAGCAAGACGTCCCGCCATAATAGTTCTAAATGGCGCGCCTCTTGTAACAAAAGAACATATTGAAAAGTTAAAGAACAGGGAGATCAATTTTGAAACTCTCGTTAACGAAGGTGTTGTGGAGTTCCTTGATGCTGAAGAGGAAGAGAACGCCCTTATAGCCATAGATGAAAATGATATCACCCAGAAACACACACATCTTGAGATCAATCCTGCCCTGATACTTGGTATATGCACAGGAATGGTGCCTTTCCCCGAACACAATGCATCACCCAGGAACACGATGGGCGCAGGTATGATAAAACAGTGCCTCGGCATGTCCACTCCCAATATGAAACTTCGCCCCGACACAAGGGCGCACGTTCTCCATTATCCGCAGAAAGCCATGGTATCCACGCAGACCGCAGAAGCCATCGGATTTGATAAGAGACCGGCAGGACAGAACTTCGTGGTCGCCGTTCTGTCGTACGAGGGCTATAACATTGAAGATGCGCTCGTAATAAACAAAGGCTCGATAGAGCGCGGTCTGGGCAGAAGCCATTTCTTCAGGACAAATGAAGGCGAGGAACGCAAATACCCCGGAGGTCAGGAAGACAAATTCGAGATCCCGGATGCGGAAGTAAGAGGAGCGCGCGGCGCTGACGTGTACAAACAACTGGATCTTGACGGGCTTGTCAATGCAGAAATAGCAGTTGGACCGAACGATGTTCTTATAGGAAAGACCAGTCCCCCGAGGTTCCTTGAAGAACCCACGGAACTCGGCATAAGCCCTCTCCAGCGCAGGGAAAGCTCTGTCACGATGCGCTCGAATGAGAAAGGCACTGTAGATACGGTCATACTTACAGAATCCGAGAACGGCTCGCGGCTTGCGAAAGTCAGGACGCGCGACCAGAGAGTACCTGAAATAGGTGATAAGTTCGCATCAAGGCACGGGCAGAAAGGTGTCATAGGTCTCATAGTGCCTCATGAAGACATGCCTTTTGCCGAGAACGGCATTGTCCCTGACCTGATCATCAATCCTCATGCCATCCCTTCAAGAATGACAGTGGGGCACGTGCTTGAAATGATCGGCGGGAAAGGTGGCGCCCTTGAAGGAAAGCAGATCGACGGCACACCGTTTTCAGGAGCCACTGAGGATGAACTCAGGAACGCGCTGAAAAGATTCGGATATTCGCATACTTCAAAAGAAGTACTTTACGACGGCATAACAGGTCACATGATCCAGGCAGATATATTCGTTGGAGTCATCCTTTATCAGAAGCTGTACCACATGGTCTCATCAAAGATGCATGCAAGGTCACGCGGTCCGGTACAGGTATTGACAAGACAGCCCACTGAAGGCAGGGCAAGAGAAGGCGGTCTGAGGTTCGGAGAAATGGAACGTGATGTGCTAATAGGGCACGGTGCAGCCATGGCGCTTAAGGAACGGCTGCTCGATGAATCTGACCGTGTGGTGGAATACGTCTGCACACACTGCGGAATGATCGCCACACTTGATAAAAGAAAAAACACCACGGTATGCCACAACTGCAATGCAGAGACTGACATACATCCGGCTGAGATGAGCTACGCGTTCAAGTTACTGCTTGACGAGATAATATCCCTCGGCGTTGCGCCGCGGCTCGTGCTCGAGGATGCGGTGTAGGAGGAAATCATGGCAACAGCAACCCCAAAAAGAATAAAAGAAATAAAATTCGGACTGATTTCCCCCAAGGAATTCAGGAAAATGAGCGTCACGCGTGTCATAACTGCTGATACATATGATGACGACGGTTTTCCCATCGAGATGGGTCTTATGGACACCAAACTCGGCGTAATTGACCCGGGTCTGCGGTGCAAAACATGCGGCGGCAGGGCAGGTGAATGTCCGGGTCATTTCGGGCATATAGAGCTCGTTGCACCCGTGATACATGTCGGTTTTGCAAAACTTATACGCAAGATACTCCGTGCTACCTGCAGGAAATGCGGGGCACTGCTCCTGTCCCCTGACCAGAAAGCGAAATATCTGGAACAGATAAAAACCCTGCGGAAAATGGGACAATCGATAGAGGATATCGTCAGTGAAGTGTTCAAGGAAGCACGGAAGGCAGGGATGTGCCAGTACTGCGGCGAAGAACAGCCTGAAGTCAAGTTCGAGAAACCCACCACTTATATTGAAATAATAGAGGAGAATAAATTTTTGTATAACTGGGAGGATATTCCTGGAAAAGATAAACAAAAATTCTTCGATTTCCTGTATAAAAATTATGAAGTTGACTGGTTAAAAAATTCGGATATTGAAAAATCTGACGACAATATGACCTATAAGGTCTCAGTCGGAAAAAAGTCACTTTCCCTGGCAATGAATGAAGCAAAAACAGAAGTGACGATGAAGGTCAATGCTGAAAAACTCGATAAATTCATAGTCAAGGCGGAAGCTGATAAATTAGCCCTTTATAAAGAAGGGCATAATGAAGAACATAAGCTGATGCCCACGGATATCAGGTCGCGTCTTGAAAAGATCACGGATGCTGATATCGAAGTCATAGGCATGGACCCGCAGAACGCGCGCCCTGAATGGATAATACTTACCGTGCTTCCGGTGCCTCCTGTCACTATGCGCCCGTCGATTACACTGGAATCTGGTCAGAGAAGTGAGGACGACCTGACGCATAAACTGGTGGACATTATCCGCATTAACCAGAGGTTCCAGGAAAACAGGGAAGCAGGAGCGCCCCAGCTTATCATCGAAGACCTGTGGGAACTTTTGCAGTACCATGTTACCACTTTTATTGATAACGCGGTTTCAGGTGTTCCTCCTGCAAGGCACAGGTCAGGAAGACCATTAAAGACTTTATCGCAGCGTTTAAAGGGCAAGGAAGGACGGTTCAGGGGAAGTTTATCTGTCAAACGTGTGAACTTCTCAGCCATGACGGTCATCTCGCCCGACCCGAACCTGAGGATATTCGAGGTGGGCGTACCCCTGGAAATAGCTAAAGAACTTACAAGTACCATGTTCGTGACTCCCAGGAACCTCGATGCTGCAAAAGAATACGTACGGCGGGGTCCTGAAAATCACCCGGGCGCAAATTATATTGTAAGGGCGGACGGGCGGCGTGTGAAAATAACGGACAAGAACTGCGGAGAACTTGCAGACCTGGTAGAACTGGGGTGGAAAGTCGAAAGGCAGATAAAGGACGGGGATATCGTCCTGTTCAACAGGCAGCCCTCGCTTCACAGGATGAGCATTATGGCGCATGAGATAAAAGTGCTGCCCAATAAGACGTTCAGGCTCAATCCTGCCGTGTGTCCTCCATATAATGCGGACTTTGACGGTGACGAGATGAACATGCACATACCCCAGACAGAAGAAGCGCTCGCTGAAGCGAAAATATTGATGCATGTGCAGGAAAACATCCTTTCCCCCAGGTTCGGAGGACCGATCATAGGCGGAATTCACGACCACATCACAGGGCTCTTTTTGCTCACGAACGGCAATGACAAAATATTTAAGAACGAAGCCCTGGAACTTCTCGGAAAATCGGAGATACGCGAACTGTATCCTCCGTCAGGAGAAGAGAACAAGCAGCCGTACTGGACCGGGAAACTGATATTCAGCCATATTCTCCCGAAAGGGCTTGACGTTCAGTTCAAGTCTGAAATTTGCCAGCAATGCGATACATGCAAGGGTGTGGATTGCGAACATGATTCATACGTGGTGATCAAAGACGGGATACTTGAAAAAGGTACGATCGATGAAAAAGCCATAGGCGCTTTCAAGAGTGTCATTCTTGACAAACTCATGAAAGAATTCAATCCTGTGATGGCGTGCAAATTCATCGACGATGCCACAAAACTTGCAGTCAGAGGTATCATGCGCAAAGGTTTCAGTTTCGGGATAGACGACGAATATATACCTGTTGATGCGCAGACA
>CABMHZ010000125.1 GCA_902386115.1 uncultured archaeon
AAGAGTCCAGAAAGATGCCGCAATACTTGTTCGAGTTTGCATTGTTGCTGCTCAATGTGTTGTTATTGGAGGAATAGAAATAGATGCCTTCGTTTGAATTGTTATTTGCTGTGTTGCCTGTGACTGCAATATTGTTTGATGATTCTAAATAGATTCCATATTGGTTATTATTGCTGGCATTAATATTCTCTATTTTTCCATTGTTTGCGTAATAAAAAATGCCATATTCCCAGTTTGTTAACGTCAAATTTTTAATTGTGATATTTGTATATAAAGAAGAATCGACATAAATTCCATAAATCCCTGAATTCATGCCATCAGCGCTATAGTTCATCCCGTCAAAAATTACATCACTTGTAGTAATTTGGATGCAGAAAGGGGCTGGGCTGGCTGTTATGCTCTTATTAAGTGCATACTCTCCCGGCACAGATATCAAATGGCACGAGTCAATTTCCGTAACCGCGCCCCCGCCCCCTGAGAGCATTATGATCATTAAAATTGTTCCTATAGCTATTCTGAGGGCATGCCCCCTATATGTTAAGATCTCTTTTTCATCCATAATACCACCAGTTATCTTAAGTTAAGATACCTAATTAAAATTTTTACATCTATGCACATTCCTATATACTTTACCCACACGGCATGCGTATGCGATGCGTTTCGAAACGGTTATATATAGACTAAATAAAATGTGTTAGTGAAGAGAGAGTGTGAGAAAGCACCGAGTATCTACTACTATCTCAGAAAAACATTGGGAGATGTTAAAAAAGCATACTGAGAAATTTGAGTCCCAGCAAAAGGTACTGGAGTTTGCGCTTGAGAGCATGGAAAATAATTCAGGACATGCCCCGGTGCTGTCAATTGAAGAAGATTTGAGGATGCGCTCATTCAAGGAGTTAAAAGGATCGGTTGTCGTTATTCATAAAGAGCAGTTAAAGGCTTTACTGGAAGAGGCGATTAACATAGATCGGATCGGGGAAAAGATCAAAAAAGGTAATACTGTGGCATACCTTTCGCAATGGTACTATAAGAAGCCGATTAAGAGGTGTACTTTGAAAGAAATTTTAGAAGTAACGGTAACATTCTTCAAAGCAGGAAACCTAATCGATGATGTAAGTTATATGGACAATGGCAGTTTCTATACCCTTTCATTATTGCACAGCATGAACAGGAATTGCTCTGAATTTTGCAGGGTAATTCTTGAAGGCTTGTTTGAGAACTACGGAGCAAAATACGAAAGCGAGGTTTTTGAGAACACCATTTTTACGAAAATATACAAAAATCCATAGAACAGATCGAATTTTTCAGTTTATCTTAATTTTCTTAACACAACACTCCCTTCCTGCAATGATATCGACATCAGCATCACCGCATTCCGGGCACTTTATTACCGGCAAAAAGAAATGATGTTCCTCAAATAATTCAACTGTACCGTTGTAAGAACACCTCTTGCATTTTATCAGAGGTTTGATGACCCTGATATCATATTTCGCTCCCTCTGCCACAGTCCCTCTTGTTATCGTTTCAAAGATGAATTTCAACTGGTCGGGGTTAAGCGCTGTAAGCTCTCCCACCTCAAGGAAAACCTCATTGACCTTTTTTGCATCGTTTTTCTTTGCGCAGTCAAGCACTGAATCAATAATGGCTCCGGCGATCGATATTTCATGCACTTTTTATCATTCCCTTACGACCTCTATTTCAGAGCGAAGCTGGATGCATTTGGCAGCAGCATACAACAGGGATGAGAAAGCGCACACTGTCCCGATCCCCTTCCCAACAAGTTCCCCGTCCTTTTTCACAAGCGCTGTGACATAGGTATCCATCCTTACATCCGTTGTCATTTTCTTTTTTTCAAGTTGGGTAAGCAGGTTATTTGCCTCTTCCCCTGTGCTCTTGCCTTTCCTGCACAGCTTTACCGGGCATATCTTGCAGTATTCCCTGAACAGCGCGCCCCATTTCGGTCCTGCGATGCCTGCATGCGCTTCTGCCACTACTCCTGCGTACGCGATGCAGCATCTCAATGCCCTGCCGATCACTATTCCATTCTCCTTTATCTCGCAGCAGACCCTGCCGTTCCTGTAGAAGAAATGGTTCTCCATCCCGCGCTCGTACTTATCTTTCCCGGTGTTCCTTTTGTCCTTCAGCTCCTCTTTTATCCGCGCTGCAAGCTCGGGCGCGCGCGGTATCGTTGCTGCCGTCCCGCACGTAGGGCAATATGAGATCGGTCCGACAGCTATCTCCTTGTCGTCTTTATCAATGAACGCAACTTCTACGCCCCACGAATTGCGCCTGATGGCTACCCTGCCTCCGCTCTTCCAGACTTCGTTATATGCAGCAGCGACCGGCGTGACTACCCTGCCGTAGCCGTAGATGTCAGCCACTTTTTCCATATCCAGGATGCACTGGAGAGATTTCGTAAGCTCGGATTCGATCTCTTTAGGGAAAAAACCGCCTTCGACAAGCGCGAACAGGATGGCAGGCGGCCATGTGATGCCTTCCCCGCGACCCACTACATTGCCTCTGTCATCGAGTATCGAAGATCGCACGCCGTCAGGCTGCTCCCAGGTAACTGCCCTGCCTCCGAGCAGGGATAATTCCCTTAAAACCTTGTGCGTTGTGCCGCAGTTGCCGTCCTCTATACGCAGTTTTCCTTCAAGGTTTTTCCTTACCCTCGATACGAAATCCATGATTATTCCTTGTTCGTATTATTACGAATTGCTTTTATTTAAGGATTTACCAGAATTTCAATTATTGAGCATGATATTTAATGGTTGTCTGTTGATAGAAATTCAGGTTTGGAAAAGTAATATTTCGGGATATAACACATTCGAGGATAATGGAATGAAATATGCCAAATCGGTATACACAGGCCTTGTACATCGTACGGTGTATACCGATGTTGTGACTGAACGCTGTGGAAAACTCAGGCTCTCGAAAGGGGATACGAGGTTAGAACATCCCTAAAAATATAAAAATTCAAGCGCATTGCTAATTTATATAAATCAAAGTAGCTCAATATATTATTTATTCATTATCGATTAACTTGACTTTGTCAAATTACCTCCCTCTTTTATGATGAGATAATTTAGCCGAATACCGAGCCTTATGTTTCTGCTCAATCAATTTTAAGATTTCCCTATCACTCACATTCCTTTTTGGCATAATAACCTCAAAAATCTCCCTGACATCGGTAAACAACAGACAGGTCTGAGATAGGTTTAACTGGCAACAAAAAAAAGAACAGGAGTTATGTGTACTGGTTCGTCAGGCTGCCGCAGATGATGCACCTGCGCTCAACTGCATGGATTGTCACGTTTGGGCTATCTCTAATTTCAATATTCATAGGCACAGTGACGGCTCCACATACCGAGCAATACGGTTCTTCTGGGTCAGTTATCATAGATATTCTCCTGAATCGGACAATTTTTAAGACCAATTCACCCAAAAACAATATTATATAAATCTGTTATACAATTTTCTGGCAATTTTGAACCATATCAGACAACGCCCAGATGTGAACAAAAAGTTGTTTTGTTTAAAGAAATTAAGGCAGTTTTCTGTACTTTTGGATGAAAACTATCAGGAAAAACTACAAAAAATGAAAGAAAATAGATGCAGTTACTGGGCTGCATCCTTCTGGCGCGCCTTAGCCACGTATTTTGCCACCGCGTCCGCTACCATAGACGTGATCGTCTGTTTTGTCTTCTGCTTAATATCATGCAGCGCAGCCATAATCTTTATCAGCGATACGGTTCCCAACCCATGTGAACTTCCTGTAACTCATAGAGATCACCCTATAAAATGAGAAAGATGCAGTTACTGGGCTGCATCCTTCGGGAATCGCGGGAAGAGTGTCATCCTGTTATCGTTCCCTGTCTGTTCACCAACATCCTTGTTGACCTTGACAACCAGGAACTTGGTTCTCTTTCCCTAGTGAATCCATGCTGAACCAACTGGAAGGTCCTTATGGTACAGGACATGGCTGGGATTTCTGTCGCCAACCTCAGCATGACCGGTAATTTCAATCGGCAGCTCATGACCGCGGCTGGGGAAAACCATGACAGTCTTGCCCTTGACCAGTGGCTGCTCTGGCAGGAAGTGAATGACAGACCTCTTCTCGCCGGATTCAAGGGTTACGGAATCTACGAATCCAACGCCTGCATTGGTCATCTTCTCGCTGCTGTCCCGCGCTGATGGCGCTCTTAGAACTAAGGTGTTCTGTTTGCTCATAGTTGTTAAACTCCTGAACTGTTCCTTAATCCGTGAAACAATTCGCCCGAACCCATTGTTATTTAAAATTCGATTGCCTGCTCTTCGTTAATCGCTGGACGCCGCCGGGGACTCTCCCCTGTCCCCGCCATGAAATGAGTGAGATGCCGTCAGCTGATTGAGTCCTGCGATGGGTCTGAGTTCGAAGGGTTCGCAGATTCGATGCGATGCCCAGCCAGGAGGGAATTCACATTAGTGATGCTGGCTAACCCTCCTCCTGTGGCTTAGTCCCAGTGAAATTGGAGAACCGAACCATGCGCTTGCCGACAGATTGGGCATAACCCACGCAATTCCCGGTACCGCCCTTAGAGCCATCCCAGAATGCAGCAACCATATCAGACAGTTCCACCATGCGCTCATTCCTGCGCTGATAGATAGAGACATCGTAGGTAGGGGCAAGCACAGAAGTCTTCTCAGCGTAACCCCAGCAATCCTGAAGGCAGCGCCTCTGACCGGGAGTCCAGTACTTAGACATGACATAGATAGGGAACGGAAGAATCAACCACAGACGAATCCCATGCGCCACGGCATAAGAGGCAGCGACCGAATCCAGACCGACAGCGCCGCCGGTAATCCAGACAGCGTCAGGAAAGTCCTCGTGCAATTTATTCAGAAACGATTCCACTTGCCAGAGAGACAGGTATCTATGGCCGGTGAAAGCTATTTTATTGTAGAATCCATAATAAATCACCCAGATACTCGTTATTTAAATCGCTCCCCACTCCGGACTGCTGCCTGCTTGCTGGAGCGATACTGCATAAAAAGAGACGGCAGACATAGGATTTAGAAGATTAGAACAAAAACAAAAATAGAGAATCATTCTGGAATTTCGGCGGCTGGAAATACTCTACAGGGACATCATCAATAAATTATTTCCCTATTATCCGCCTGAACGTGCCCATGCTCTGCCTGCATAACTCCATATGCGTACTTTCAGCGTTCATCAGCCCCTTAATCTGCGATACGAACTCTTCCCGGTCTATCTCATCGGGTATTAACAACTTAATGCCCTGTTCGCACTCAGCACCCAGAAGGTTTTCGTACTGCCCTTTCATAAGTATCTCGTATTTCAGTATCTCCTTCCACATCTCAGGCAATTCTTTCCCGCTGAAATCGAAGGTTTTCGCCGATAAACCTGCCGGCGGCGATTCAGGCTGCTTGATTCCAAGCCTGTTTAACCAGTCCCCGGTAAGAATCCTGTGCTTTTCCGAGTCCCTTATCAGGGTATCGAGCGCTTGCTTTGCTTCGCCGCCTGATTCTATTAAGGTCTCCCACAGCAGCAGCTCTTCCATGCGGGCTTCGATCCAGTATATTTTCCGAAGTGTTGAAATTACCAGCTCCCTCTCAATATCTTCAGGCTGCATATATAAATAAATTGCAGGTAATCGGGGATATAGTTTTCTGATTACGGCTCAAATTCCACAATAGCTTTTTTCGCCCCTATCGGAGTAATCAGAGCCTGCGTGCCCTTCTCAATGTGATACGACTCCCGAAGCTCTTTAGGAAGCCTCAGCAGCAGTATTTTTCCGCTCTCGCTCAATTTTCTCCTGTACGAAGCCTGTCCTCTGGGGGCAACGCCGAGCGCAGCTTTCAATCCCTTCTCTATTTTATGGATGGAATCCGGATGGTTTATGTACATCTTTTTGCCCGTGCTTTTGTGCTTCCTTACAAGAACGTCCGTGATAACTACCGGGATGCCGTAGTTCTCGATTACTACATCTTCGTATACATCCTCGAACTCGCCATTCTTTTTCATATTTCACCTCTTTTGTGTTTTTTCTTTTTATTGAGTATGGTTATAACTACAATAAGCACCTGCTTGGACTCCTCGATGCCTATGACGCATGGGTAGATGTATTGATTCAATTCAGATTCGCAAAGGTATCTTGTTGGAAAATATTCAGTATCATGCAGTTCTTTTCTTATTATCTCCGGATTGTTCAGAATCTGTTTTATGAACTCGAATAACTGGAAGGGGTTTATGCCCCATCTATCATACGCCCTGTTGTCTCTATAAATATCCTCATCGAAACCCATTCGTTCATCTGATGACAATTTTTTTATAAGCTCATGGATTTGCTTTTTTTCTTTGTTATCCAGATGAACTATATTGTATGGTTCTTCCTCACGCATCGTACAAAAAAGGTATTTTTTAGTATTTAAATATGCGCCTGTATTCAGTTTCACAATTGTTATGCTGGTTTCAGGAATTTTTAGGGTGCACGAGAACGTCTACGTATGCCGTTACGGACACTGCGAAAAATCGCAACGCTCAGCGTGTTTTTGAGTATGCCGCCGGGTTGCAGGATTTTTTGCTCTCATGGAGGTGCGGATTCGCAACCTGAAGTTAGTTGGATGGATATTTACAAATCGGAAAAATATAATGTCGCTTACATGCGATTAAAGGGAAGAATTACAAGAATTCTATGCTTATCTGTTCAATATCTCATCAATTCCTTCTTGATTTCACCATATTGCGGGTCGTTGTAATGCCCATATATCCATAGAGATCGATCTATATCCTTATATGTTTTAATTCCAGTATTCTCTCTGATATTATCAATAACCTTTTTGAATTCCTTTATATCCCATAAGTCATCTCCTTTAAAGCCCTCGATAAAAGCATCTTTTTTTAACCTCATAATTGCCTTATAAACATACTGATCCATCATCGGATATGCATCTGGATTACTCCAATGGCAGTATTTCGTCGAAAAACTGTAAGCATCCATATCGGTTTTTCTTTCGTTATTAGCCCGAATTCTGTGACCATGTCGAATATTGTTCACTGATTCTAAATCACCAGATATTAGAAGTATATCGAGTTTTTTTCCTAACCTTACAATATGCTCTTTCATTTTATCTATATCAAAAATATAAGTCTGGTATAATGAATTCAACACAACAACCTTTAGGAGAACAGCTTCTACATCGGTATTACTTGGATTTTCATTGAATATTTTTCGAACTACATTATCCCATTGTAGGTTCCATTCTTTTTTGAATTGCTCTCCACAATATTTTAGCAATTTTTCCAATTTTTGATTCATTATCTCTCTCTAATGCAAAGTATATGTCTCTGGTATTTAAATGCATTTAATTTTGGACTTAGAAATTTGTTCAGGCTTCCCATTGCCTCGGTAGCATGAGTTTTTTTCTGACGTTTACTGATAGACATTTACAATCCAAACGCTGCAAGCGACTAGAAATCTGGATGAAAACACCGCATAGTTCCTCACAGCAATCATTAAATAACTCAAAAAGAATATTACTGTACAACAAAGGTGCTAAAAATGGGGATTAAGGAACTCGAAAGATACGCAGTGCAGGAGCCTCATGCTCACATCTCCATAAACTATGATGACGGGCAGGGGTCTTACTCTTACAATGTCGTGGAAGAAGCCCTGACCGAATTCGAGAGAGCGATGCTTGAGCAGGTCTATGAAGATATGACGCACCTGCTCTCGCTCTACGATGTACCTGAGGACAAAGACAAGCCTGACTTTTTGAGCGGGAAGATTGCTGAACTCATCAAAAACTACGAAGTTCCTGTTGAAGATAGCTCCCTTTCGAAAATCACCTACTACATCCAGAGGAACATAGTGGGGTACGGGAAAGTAAATCCCATCATGAGAGACCCCAACGTGGAGGACATCTCCTGCAACGGCTACGGCATACCCATATACGTGTATCACAGGAAATACCAGCAGAACATGAAGAGCAGCGTGTCCCTGGACGAAGAGGAGCTTGACACCCTTGTTCTTGTGCTCGCAGAGAGGAGCGGGAAGACATTATCAAGAGCCGTGCCTCTTATCAACTCAAGGCTCCCCGACGGCTCAAGGCTTCAGGCATCGTACATGAGCGATATCTCAACGAAAGGCAGCTCCTTCACCATACGTAAATTCAGGGAGACGCCGTTCACTCCCGTTGATCTGATAGAGACAAATACCTTCTCCAAAGAGATGCTCGCATACCTCTGGCTGTGCATGGAGAACCGAAAGAACCTGATATTCGCAGGCGGCACCGCGTCGGGAAAAACCGCTGCCCTCAACGCAGTCTCGCTGTTCATCCCGCCTTCAGCCAAGATAGTGAGCATAGAAGACACCCGCGAGCTTCGCCTTCCGCACGAGAACTGGCTCCCCAACCTCACAAGGATACCCGAACTGAGCAGGGAGGGTGAAATCGACATGTACAGGCTCCTGAGGCAGGCGATGCGCCAGAGACCTGAGTATATACTTGTGGGCGAGATACGCGGCAAAGAGGCGCAGACGCTGTTCCAGGCGATGTCAACAGGTCATACCACCTATTCGACTATGCACGCCACAGACGTTGAGGAGGTGGTGAGCAGGCTCCAGAACGAGCCGATGAACATACCCCTGATGATGTTCCAGGCACTCGACATCGTATGCATTATGGTACTTACGTACACAGGCGAGGGCAAGCGCGTGCGCCGCAACAAGGTAATATCAGAAGTGCAGGAAATCGACCCCAAAACGAAAACTTTGAAGGTGGTAGACATTTTCAAATGGGACCCTGTTAAAGACAGGTTCGATAAAACGAGCGAGTCGGTAATCCTGAAAAGGATTATGGAGCAGAGAGGGTGGAGCGAAGAGAAACTGCGCGAGGAACTTGACAGAAGGCGCATGGTTCTCGAATATATGGCGGAGCACAACATAAAGGAATATAGCGACGTGTTCTCGCTTATACAGGGGTATTTTACAAATCCTGAGGCTGTGCTCGGGAAGATTACGGGGGAAGGGCAATCAAAGAGGTAAAGGAATTTGATATTGTTCTGCAGAAAGCCGGCATACGAGCAACACCGCGAAGTTACTTTGCAAGAGCAAAAACGCTGTCTTTAGTCTCATCATTTGCGGGGCTGCTGCTCGGATTTGCCGTAATTTACCTGTTCATCGGGGATTTTATGGAAATCAAGCCCGGTATTTCAGGAGAAAAAGAAATTATCGCTTACGTTTTTATCCCCCTCGTATTTGCAGTTCTTGCCTATGTTCTTGCAAAACAGGCGCTGATGTATTACCCCTACTTCATCGCCTCGACCAGGAAAAAACACATCGACCTCACAATCCAGCACGCAGCCACGTATCTTTATGCCATGAGCAGGGGCGGGCTTAACCTTAACGAATCGCTCACATCGCTCGGGAAGAATGCAGCCATCTA
>CABMHZ010000126.1 GCA_902386115.1 uncultured archaeon
AACTTAATAATACTGTAATAATGTCATAGTATATTTATTTTTCGATAAATAAATTCGAAAGCTTTTGTTTTTAGATATTGTTTCCAATATTCAACGGTTTAACTGAAAAAATTGGTATCTGAATAGTCACAAAATAAATTTTAATGCCCAGTATCTTGTTCGACCCGGGTATTTGCCTCCCCCACTATGATGTCAGGTAATCTGCATGAAGCCCGCCATACACGTATCCAACGCCGAGCAATGAAAAAGCCAGTACGAATATGCTGAATATGATCAGCCATGCTACTTTTTTTCCGGTCCAACCCATATTTATCCGAAGATGCAAACAAATCCCATATACAAACCATGAAATCAAAGACCATGTCTCAATCGGATCCCATCCCCAGTACCTGCCCCAGGTCTGGTTCGCCCCTATAGCCCCTGAACCTATCATAATTGTGAGAAACAATAACCCAGAGGCTACAAAACTATACATTAACTCATCCATGACCTTTAACCGGGGAAGCATATCATAAAATGAATCAGCATTATCTGCCTGCGAGCTGCGCTCTTTCAAAATATAAAGTGCTGCAATTCCTACTGCCACAAGTATCGACCCAAAGGCAAGATTTGCAAAAGCAACATGCGCTATCAACCAGTAGCTTCGAAGAGAAGCAGGTAACAACTGTATATCTCTTGAATAAGTAGATCCTGCACCCATGATCAAAAAAGATACAGGCAAAACGATAAATCCCGCAATCCTTATTTTTTCATATTTTTGCTGGGCTATCAAAAAAAAAGCTACGGAAGACCATGCATATCCTGATAAGATCTCAAACATACTGGTGTAAGGACCATGCCCTGTTTCTGCCCATCGAAGAGCTATCGAAATGCTGTGAAACAATAACCCTGCAAGTGCACTGTTGGCAGCAAAGTTTATTCTTTTCTCTTTCTTGAAAACCAAACCGTATATATATACAATAGAGCTCAGAGCATATAATGTCGTGGCTGTCAGATACATTATCCAATCAATTTGTCCCATATTGTAACCTCTCTTTGATTTTATTTACCAGAGTAGAATATTCATTTTCATATAAAAATTTGAATTTATCCGCTTTTCCCCCTATATAAATTCCCGTTTCATCGCTATTTTCATCTTTTATGAATTCCACCCAGACCCTTTTAGGGATCATAAAGCGAGATATCATCAGGCTGAAGGTGATCAGTCCAATTCCTGCATATACAATAAGAGTTCCCGCATCCTTTACAATATAAAAATTACTCCAGTATTTAATGTCATAAAATCCAAGAATTCGATCATACCCCAGGTATTTATCGTATATCCTCACTGTATCGTTAAGCAGCAGCTTGCCGTCGTATATTTCATTTCCTTCATCAAATATCTTCAGAAATAGAATAGGGGTCTGTTTTATCTTTCCGGATTCAGTGATTTCAGAGGTCAAGGGCGCGGTCATATATACCATCAACACCCCTTCAAGTCCGGTATCTCCGATATCAAAAGATGAAACGTATCTCCCGCTGCTATCCGTATCTGATGCAGTTATATAAGAGCCGGAATAAACCGATCCATCCGGATTCCTTAAAATCAATAAAGGTGCCAGACCATAGACATTACCGAGAAACGTGTACCCGTTATAGCTCATTAGATTATTTGAATAAACCACATCCGTTTTCACTTCCTCCCCGTTTTCTTTTATAACAAGCTTTCCTGCATTTCCTCTAGGCGTTCCGGTTTCATCAATATAATCGGCATAGAACTTCTCAAGACTAATATTAAATTTCTGATGATTCTCATAAAAAAATGGACCTTCGTTCACATATACATAATTTTCATGGTCTTCAGAAAGAGTCTGTCCTTCTATTAATCGCATATCTCCCTCCATTCTTCCCAAACTTCCATATACCGCAGCCAGTATTATTATAAGTATGCTGACGTGAAATAGCGGTGTGCCGAACACTCCGAATCTGTTTTTTTCAGCGACGATGCAATTCTCTTCCTGGAATACTTTATATCCACCAGAATTAAATATAGAATTGAGTGTAGAAATAACAACTTTTTGTTCCTTTTCTGTTCTGAGTTCCACGGTATTTTCAAGCCTGCTGATATATGCCTTTTTTTGAAATTGTGGATTGCTCAGTCTTCGAAACGCATTGCTGAACATAATTCGAGTGCAAAAGAGAATGTTAATAAATAGAAGACCTGCCAGGCTAATGAATATAGAAGATGAAAAAAGACCTGTCAGACCGAGTTTCTCAAAATAATATGCCTCGGTAGGGTGATTGGACTTCCAGACATTATATACCACAGACTTAAGCTGTGATTTCTGAGGTATGTGCGTCCCGATTATCGAGAATATGATAATAAGCAAAATAAGAACTATAGCAAGTTTTCGAGATTTAAAAAATGTGGCGATTTTTTTAAAAAATCCCTTAATTATCATTCCTGACCCGATGTTCATGAATGTCACGATATGTTTCCTCGATAACTGAGGTTAAGACCTCTGTCTGATTCTCCCTTGTCCAGGACAGAATTTAATTTGATCAAAAACTCATCAGTTGGAATGTATCCGGGTATTCTTGAAATCTCTTCACCATCTTTTGTAAAGAAAATCATAAATGGAGTACTTCGCACTCCGAGGTTGTTTGAAACATTTTTCTGCTTGAACGTATCTATCGAAATAATAACGAAATTTTTATTGATGATGTCGATAACTCTCTTATCCGATAATGCCTCTTCTTCGAATTTTTTACACCAGTAACACGTTTCGGACCTGAAATAGAGGAATATCGGTTTGCCAAGATTTTTTGCCTCATTGATGCCGGTATCTATCGATGTATGGAATGACAACCCTCCCAGTTTAATGAATGCAGTATTGATTCCTGACTGTGAATTCTCCCACCAGCTTGCTGTGAAGAACAGGATAGAACCCAGGGCAATAACTGAAATCAGTTTTTTTATAGTCATCATTGAATAGTTATGTGAAAAACGTGCAGATACACAAATTTGCTGTCTGAGTTCTATATATCTGCAATCATTTGCGGTATAAAAAAAGGAATTACATCATATTTTTCATGTCTGCACCGCTTGAACCCATCATCGAACCATTGTCAGAACCCATATCACCACAATGATTTTCTCCTGCAGTGTTGGTGTTTCTCCCGGCATTGTTAATCATTTCACTGCCTTTCATCATATTTTCGCAGGCATCGGATTTCATCATTTGCTCTGGGCAGTTTTCTGACATATTTTTCATCATCTCAGGAGTACATTCATGGTTTTCCAGGTTTTTTGGTTTCTCGCCAGTATTCTGCGCCAGCGCGACTGCTGTACCTAATATTAGCAGTATCGCGAGAATTCCAAAAAATAATACAGTCTTCTTTTTCATTTTATCACCTCTTTGAAAAATACCATATCGCTATGAATACAACGAACATGATTATCATGTGCAGCCACATACCTGAGCCGCCACCGCCGCAGCAACTGCCGCTATGGGTTTGTTCTTTCCCGCCCGGATTTTTCTCATGTCCCACCCGACTCGCTTTTAAATCTATGCCTGTTTCCTTTTGGGTTGGATTATCTTCTTTCCCTGCCTTTACATCTTTATCTTCTTCAGGTTTACCTGATCCGCAGCAATCCATTTTTTAATTCTCCTTATTTCTGTTATCTGTTTATATCGTCTTTATTAATGGCAATTTTGCTTTAAATTTAGAAGATTTTCCACTGAATTTATTTATGATTTGCAAATCACCCCTGAAAAGCGATTAATCTTACCTAATGAGCATCAAATTTCCTGAGCTTTCCGCCCGTGAACTGCCCTTTTTTCATTTTATGATAAAAGTTCCAGGGATCATTCCCATCCCGCAGCTCCATTCGACCGTTCCTTCCTTTTCAGGTGTGAACTCCACTATGTTTTTACCCTGCTTGAGATATATCTCCATCCCGTAATCATTGACTATTATCTCATCATTGCATCCGTTAAGTTCTATTCCATCGATTATCCATCTTACTTTTATCCCCTTTTTAAGCACGAAGGTATCAGGGCTCCATCCGGTTTCATTCACGTTCATTTTGATTACCTGGACGTTTTCGATTATATCAAAAAAACTCTGTTCAATATCTGCCTGTTTCAGGTTAATTCCACCTCCAAGCAACACAAGGCTGTTGTTTGCCATTATGAGACCCAATACTATAACAAAGGCGCCGGAAAATTTTATGATCCGGGGAATATATCTTTTTATACTGCTCAAGCTGAACCCGAAAAGCATCATTGCCGGAATAGTTCCAAGACCAAATGCAAAAAGCGAAATAGCCCCATTCAAAGGACTTCCTGTTCCTGCGGCAAAAATATACATGGCAGACAGGGGACCGCATGCAAGGAACAGCCCGTTCGCTAAACCTGTTGCAAAAGGCTCTTTGCTTTGTGTTCTACCCATTTTTGCAAAAGACGGAAGGTGAAGCTTCCTCAAAGAAGGAGAGACATTCAAGAGATTTAATCCATATATTATGAGGAAAACCCCGGCAAATATTCCTATGGCTCCCCTCATTGGGATCGTAAATGAGACCACTGAACCCAGAAATCCAAAAATACCCCCGATCAAAGTATATGACAGGAGCTTCCCGGCGCCGTATTTAATATGCAACAGCCAATCGTGTGCATTTCTCCGCCCTTCCTTTGAAGAGTATGCCACCATAAAACTCCCGCACATCCCTATACAGTGCAAGCCGGTGACAAGCCCAAAAACAAACAGGATCGGAAGCGAGATATTTCCCACAAGGGTTAGCCCATTCAGGTTTTTCCCGTATATAAAATAGAGGTTTAAAATTATAGAATATATAATTAAGAGAAAAGATAATAAAAGATTAACAACAAATGGAGAATTCTTCCAACTTATTATTTTCTCTTTTTTTAACTCACTGCTGAAATTGTAGCCAGCGCCCTCCACTGTTTTCTTTATCCTTATAAGATCTATCCTGCTTTCATCATAAATGATTCGCGTAGTTTCGCTTGCGTAGTCCGCCCTCGCTTCTATAATCCCATCCACTTTCATTAGCGCATCTGAAATCCTTCGCTCGCATGAAGGGCAGGTCATCCCTGTTGTCTTAATGGTTATTTCTTTTGCAATATTTTAACCTCGTTTTTAATTCAGTTCCTCATACAACTTTATATTCAGGGTCTGGCAGGATCGAAACGGTTACATTGGCAATCTTATACTCATAATAATCAAAAGTTCACACTTATATAAGTTCTGGGGGATTATATATAAGCTCACTATAACTTTTTAAAGCACAAATATAATAAAGAATCACTCACAAATAATAAATCATGCCAATTGACGTGGTTTGCTGGATGCATGTTGAAAGAACCGCAAAATATACGGTCGATTACAAAGGCAAGACATATTACTTTTGCTCTAATAACTTGACTTCGCCACTTCGACAAAATTCCGGTAATTCCATCCTTTCCGCAATTTGACAGTTGGACTTTTAGAGTCATAATTTAAGGTTCTACCTCTGTATTTTTCTGAAGAATCGCAGAATTGATTCA
>CABMHZ010000127.1 GCA_902386115.1 uncultured archaeon
CGGACATCTCAAAATTGGCGGCTCTTTTTTTTGCAGGCCGCCAACGGGCTGCGGCTGGTGTCAGGGGCGCGCGGGGAGGACACAAGGTGGATGTGGCAGAAAAAAGGGGGGGGATAGATTTCTTAGAATAATCCCAAAAAGAAGTTATTAGTTTATTACCAAGGTGCTTTATGTGAGCAATAATATTCTGAAATTTTCAGAAAATATGGGTCGATAGACTTTATTCCCCACCCTCTAAATGTATAGTCCGTAGAATAATCCATTATTTTACAAAGTTCTTTTCGTGGAACGAATCCACCACTATGAATAATTCTTGCTTCAGCTTTTAAATCCCAATTTCTATTGACATCTTCATATTCATCATCCGACCAAATATGTTCAATGAATCTGGATTCTGCAATTGCTAATGCAATTATACCTCCTCGCCCTATCTTTCTATTTCGCATCTCGTATTGATGGTCATACAATATTAACTTATTATCCTCGGTATCTGCCCAACATTTGATAGGTCTTTCGTCAATTATCAAGGTTGCTTCGACATATTTTCCATTGGGTGGTCTGTGCGGAACGTTAAGCCCAAGTATAATTTTTTTCTCCCCATCTGAGAGGATAATCGTATTCTTTTCATTGATTTTTCTAATTTTGGGTTTTTTCGTAAAATTTATATTATAATATTTATTTAAAAAATTATAAAGTTCATTATTGGATGTTCCAAGAACATCGACATCATCCCAGCAAAAATAAACCGGATATTTTTTATATTTAGGAGCTGTTTTTGTCTCATAAATAAATATAAGATCTCCATTATTTAGCAAATTTTGTGCTTGTTTGCTTCTTTTAGATTGTTCCAAAACAGAAATTTCTTGATTCGTGGTATAGTTGTTGCTATCACCATATTCTGGAGGCCATATTTGCCACATCCTAAAATTCATATAATATCACCGTATTACGCGTTGACCCTTTGCGAACGTGCTGAACCAAAGCCTGCCAATCCCTCAACCGCAGTCCTCAGGAGTTCTTTTCCAGTAGGCTTGGGTATTTCTCTCCTATCTTTCTTAGCGGTTTCCAGCCATAAGTCAATCGCGACCTTGATTTCCTTCAATGCCTCCTCCTCAGTTTCCCCAAAAGCCGAACATTCAGGCAGTTCTGGCACGA
The DNA here is from genome assembly GCA_902386115.1 of uncultured archaeon. Lineage (GTDB taxonomy): Archaea > Halobacteriota > Methanosarcinia > Methanosarcinales > Methanoperedenaceae > Methanoperedens. The sequence goes on from CABMHZ010000127.1 coordinate 1,156, forward strand.
CTGCAATATAACCTTCATCTTCTTCGTTATAGAAAATTTCTATCGCATACTTATACATGACTTTCCTCCTCAAGGAGATTATACTTATCAATGATTTTTAAAAGCTGCCTTACTTGATAAGGTTTTGCCCATCCGCCGACATTTTGAAAGTTCAGCATCTCATTTATTCCATCCCGTTTATATATCACATGGCTTCCTTTTCCGCCCCTGAATCTTAAACCAAATAACTCTGCTGCATCGCATAACCTGTTAAATCGTACATTTTTGGGATTTCTTTTTATTTCTTCGCACTTTTATCCATTTTCTCTCAAACAACTCCCATCTCCCCCAACCTCTCCGGCAGATAAGTATCCGTTACATAATCCAGCCCCTTCCCCGCAAAAGCCTGCTGTTCAGACTTCTTCCCCAGCTTAAGCATCATGTTTATCTGCTCTTTCCAGTAATCAGTCTCAAATCTCGGGTCAGTAAGCTCGCTTTCAAGCGCCTTAACATCCTGCTCGTTCAGCTTGTCAGTGGAAAGCTCATACTCCACGATATCCGATGACTGCACTCCTATGAACTTTGCCGCAGGCGTAGCCATGAACTCCGAAAGATGTGCGCTCTTGATCGCGCCATACGCCACGCTTGCGTAAATGCGGAAGCTCCAGGGATCGCCATCAGTGAACACCACTACCGGAATATTGAGTTCCTCGTTCATGCGCTTGATAAGCCTGCGGGTGCTTCGCGCGGGCTGACCCTTCAGGTGCACAAGTATTGAATCGAATTTCTCATCAAATCCGTTCTCTATGAGCCTGTCGTACATACCGCCTGTCTCAATGGCGATAATGAATTTCGCATCGTGCTCAAGGAACTCAACCGTTTCCACGTTGTAGGGTATCTGATAGCCTGCCTCACCCACATCCTCCTGGCAGTGCATGGTGCGCTCGCCTCTTTTTGTAACCTCCTTGATCTTGATAGGTCCGAACATCGTGGCTCCGTTCTCCTCCGGGCGAACATGGAAATCCTCGCGCTGCAATCCTGTAATGATCTCAAGGTCTTCGATGAGCCGGTCGCTCTCTGCCTGCTCGTTGAACTTCGCGATATCCCAGTTCTCGCTGATGTAATACAATTCTCTCAGCGTCGAGCTCTTATCCTGGTCAAGATGCCCTTTTATCAGGAGATCTACAACATACGAGGTCTTGAGTATTTGCTTTGCGCCTTTCACGGTCTTGGCGCTCCTTGTGCTCTCGCTGTCCCCATAGACCCACACATCCGCTTCTTCCTTCAGTTCGATGTTCTTCTTTGTCCTCGATGGCAGTACGATGTGCGGTATCGTCTGGCTCTCAAACTGCTCGTAGAAATCCTGGATCAGCTTCTTCAGCGTTGTCTTTGCCTGTGAGTCGTGAAGTTTTTTATTGCTATGGAACGTCATACGTTCACCACCTTTGCCCCTGTGATAAGTTCAACATCGATGCCCTCTGCCACAAGCTGTGGAAGTTTTGAAGCCTCTTCCTGACCGATGTCCAGCCTGTAAACTATCGCCTTCTGCTCACCCGGCTTCAGCGTCAGTTTCCAGAGATGATCTGTCTGCTTGCCCATCGGGATCGATTTGGGTTCAGGGCTTGCCTCTTTAATTGTATGGGGCAGGGTCTCATGAAGCGAAAAATGGCGCACTGCTTCGCTGTGGTTCTTGAGCCGTATCTCCACCTCGCATCCATTACCGTTTTGCGAAACAAGCCTCTGGATGAATACGTTGCCCATTATCTTTGCAACCACAGGGTTGATGTCAGGCGTGGGGCGGTCGAGTATCTCACCGACCTTCTTCGCTATGCGGGGAAGTATCTGCTGGATGATCTCTTCCTTCTCACGCCGCAGTTCCAGCTTATCCTGCCTTGACAGGTAGAGCTTGAGCCGCCGCCCCACTTCTTTTAGCGCAAGGTCTATCTCCTGCGCTATCTCAGGCACGTCGGCTATTGCTTCTTTCGCTTCTGAAGTAAAGGGTATGTGCGTTGATGCAACATGCACAAGTATTATCGCAGGTCCGATAGGAATAGAATCGCCGGGCTGGTCAAGTGAATAAGCCTTCCATTTGATGCTCTCAACGGCATGGGTCACAGCGCACGCACCCTGCTGGTACAGGAGAGGAACTCGGTTTGCAAAGCGCAGTATCTCCACTTTTTCTTCTTTCGGCAGGTTGCCGCCGTATGCTATGCCAGCCTCCACCTGGAACGGGTGCCCGTTATGCACTGCGGCAGGACGGGTCGTTGTCTCGATGAAATCAATAGTATGTTCCTTCTCAAGCCCCTTGCGGATGAGTTCCTCGGTTATTGGTGAAAGGCAATCCGTGGGAGGTGCTGAGATCTTTACAATCTTAAAAGCCCCATGAAGTCTCTTTGCCTCGTCAAGCGTTATTTCCCTGGGGTCTTTTTCAGGGTCAATGCCCGATTTCTTGCAGATCTCTGCGGCTGTTTGAAGTCCGATACGTGAAAATGAATATCGCAGGAAAGGAGCGAGCTTGTCCCGTTCAGTGTACCGCAGCATCTTCATAAGCGTCCCGAGTTCAATGCCATGCGGATGCGGGAGAATCTCGGCAGCCTGTAACGGTACCTTGTCCGTCACTCTCTCGAATATTATCTGGTTATTGTCAGGCTCGATAAGAGTTATGCGGGCATGGGGATTCACTATTGCCGTATCCTTCAGGTATTCATAAACAGACTGGCGCCTGCCTTTAACGTACGAAGCCGCCATCTCAAGCTCGATCCGGGTGCCGCGCAGCCTGTCCCATTCGATTATCTTATCCGCGATAATTTCAGGTTCATTGGTATGCGTGTTTATCAGAAGCTCGAAATAATGCGCAGGAGCAGCCTTGTCGATCTTTGAAACGATTTTCGCCGGGCGCCCGGATGTGAGCTGGGAATACAGGACCGCAGCGGAGATACCGATGCCCTGCTGCCCCCTGCTCTGTTTTACGGAATGAAAACGCGAGCCGTAGAGTAGTTTCGCGAATACCCTTGGTATCTGCTCTTTTACGATGCCGGGCCCGTTATCCTCAACGATAAGAGTTACGTTCTCTTTCGAGTTGTTTTCTATCTTGATGAAAATATCAGGAAGTATCCCTGATTCCTCGCATGCATCAAGAGCGTTATCCACCGCTTCCTTTACCGACGTTAAAAGACACCGCGGACTCGAATCAAACCCCAGTATCTGCCTGTTTTTTTCAAAGAACTCAGCGATGCTAATCGCTTTTTGCTTCTTTGCAAGCTCTTCCGCAATTACCATCGGGAAAGCCTCTTAAAGTTCTGCTCCCACTATTGTCTGCGTTTTTGTGACATTCCCGCTTTCTCTGATAGTATCCACAAGCCTGTTAAGAGTGCTAAGTCCCTCCACATTGCTTATCACGACAAAATCGAATTCCCCGAACACATGATATACGTCTTTTATTCCTTTTATTTTGATCAGTTCATTGTACGCCGCTTTTTCCTGCCCCGGTACAACATTCACAAGTGTTACGCCTATTACCAAAGTCTGTTCACCTTCCTTAGTCTGTTTTGATTAGATGTAGAGTAAAGATAATCCTTAATACTAAAAAACTTATGGTTCTAAAGTTATACTTACACTGTCACAAGGATGACCATGAACTACAAGCCTGAATACGCATGAAAATTACATCACAGGCTGTTCTTTGAGCTGATTCTTTGAATTCAAATTCAGAGATTTCACGGGGATCTATAAAACTTAAGAAGTTTCAATGAAATCATATAGAATGGGAATTTGAACAACTTTTAATCCGTTATTCTTAATATAAAGCTGTTCTATTGTTTTCCTTGTGATCCCATTTTTTAATAATCTCACTCTTTCTTCAGAAGTTCCAAGCACAAATTTTTCGTTTCTTTTTTTGAACATTTTTACAGTATCCTCAATTACTTTATTTACTGTATTTAATTTAAACAAATTCATAGTTTTTAAAGTTTATTTCAGTTTTCACGGTTTAATACCGTTTTTCATTGTTTATTTTGTAAAAAAAGTAAATTTGCTGTCTTGATTTCAAAAAATATCCGGTTTTGCGAATGGATTTATTGTTGCAAAAACAAGTTTATCGATGTCTGACGTCAATACAGCGATCTCTACCTCTTTTATCTTTATGTGTTTGATCCAATCTGTAATTTCATCCTGTCCCCTGGAAGTGATGAACTTTTTGCCATCGGTTTTTTATACTAAAAAAGCTGTGTAATAATCAGGAGTATTAGAGAAAAACGAAAATGGGTTAATGAGAACGCAGAAGTAATCCCAATTTGAAATAACATAGGAGGGAGAGGTATGAAGTCAACGAAGTCTTTATGCCCTGAATGCCTCGAAGTGATCGATGCATCAATAGTAGAAGAGAACGGGAAGATCGTCCTAGAAAAGAAATGCAATAAGCATGGTATTTTCAGGGACATTTACTGGTCAAGCGCGGCGCATTTCAAACGATTCGAGAAATACCTTCACAACGGGGATGGAGTCACAAATCCACAATTCCCGACCGACGGCAATTGCCCCCATTCATGCGGATTATGCCCGTCCCATAAAACGACCACAATTCTTGCGAATATCGATGTAACGAACAGGTGCAACCTGTCATGCCCAGTCTGTTTTGCAAATGCGTCATCCTCAGGCTACCTTTACGAACCATCAATGGAGCAGTTAAGGGATATGATGTGCAGGCTGCGAGATGAGAAACCCGTACCGTGCCCCGCCATCCAGTTCGCAGGCGGTGAGCCCACAATGCGCGAGGACATCGTAAATATAATCAGGATGGCTACTGAATTCGGATTCATCCAGATCCAGATCGCAACCAACGGGATCAAACTCGCAAAAAGCCGGGAACTCTGCCGAGACCTTCTCAAAGCAGGTCTCCATACGGTCTATTTACAGTTTGACGGCGTTACGGGTGAACCTTACAAGATCAACAGGGGATATAATGCGCTGCCATTAAAGCTTAAAGCCATAGAGAACTGCAGGGCTGAAGGGTTGAACAGCGTCTGTCTTGTTCCCACCCTCGCAAAAGGCGTAAATGATCACCAGGTGGGAGATATCATCAGGTTTGCAGCCGGTAATGTGGATACTGTGAAAGGCGTTAATTTCCAGCCCATTTCCTTTGCAGGAAGGATAAATAAAAAAGAGAGGTTTGAAAAAAGGATAACTCTTTCGGATCTTATTGACCTGATAGGGGAACAGACAGGAGGAAACATAGAAGCTGATGATTTCTATCCTGTCCCTTTCATCGTGCCTATTTCCCACTTCATAAATGCAAATGAATTGACTCCCAATGTGGAATTCACAGTACATCCGCATTGCGGCACCGGAACCTACCTCTATGTCGAAAATGACAGGATGATACCAATAACCCGTTTCATAGACGTGGAAGGGCTGATCGAACATGTCCAGGAACTGGCGAACAGTGACAAATGGATGGGAAGATCAATCTCGAAAATAAAGAGGATCGGCAGCCTTGTTTCCGCCCTGCCAAAGTACGTCGACCTTTCGAAAGCCCCGAAGTCAGTAGATGTGAAAAAACTCTTTATCGATGTTCTCAGGGAGGGGACTGGAGACTCGGTCAAAGAATTCCACCGTCATACTCTTTTCCTGGGAGCCATGCACTTTATGGATCTCTACAATATGGACATTGAGAGAATACAGCGGTGCGGTGTGCATTATGCAACTCCTGACGGAAGGATTATACCTTTCTGCACATATAACACGATACACAGGGCGGAAGTTGAGAGGAAGTTCTCAATGCCCCTGATAAGAGCCAGATAAAAAATGAACAGTTACAGGGAGCCGCTTTATCTCTCGAGATATCTCGAAGCGATGAGGGACAGGCTCCCGTCCCGGTTCCTGATAACAAAGTCGATTGGTGTTGATTTTGACAGGGATTCCCCGATCCGGGAACTATGGGAGATGCACAATGAAGCGATGAAGGTTTTCCGGGAGAGATAAGAAAATATAAGGTCGGTAAAAGAACTTACCGCTCCAGCCGTATCTTCTCTTCTTGACCTGAAAACAACGATCACGGATAAGATGCTTGAGGACTGCAGTTTCTGCGAGAGACGCTGCGGAGCTAACCGAAAGAAGAAAAAGTCTGGCTACTGCGGATTAGAAGCGGTCTCACGCTACTCGGCGGAGTTCCTGCATCAGGGTGAGGAGCCTGAGCTTATCCCGTCCCACACGATATTTTTCACAGGATGCAACTTCAAATGCGTGTACTGCCAGAACTGGGATATTTCGCAGGCGCCAAGGGGAGGGATTCCCATACTGCCGCAGGAGCTTGCCCGGATAATCACATTGCGGCGCGCATACGGGTCAAGGAACGTCAATTTTGTTACACCCACGCCGCACGCGCATACTATCCTCAAAATACTCAGCGCCCTGAAAGTCAATGTTCCTGTCGTGTGGAACTCCAATATGTATTACTCCAGCGAGATAGCTGCTCTCCTGGATGGCGTGGTGGACGTTTATCTGGGGGATCTGCGATACGGGAATGATGTTTGTGCAAATAAATATTCGAATGTGCCGGAATACTGGAATATCGTAACGCGTAATTTCAAAATGGCGTACAACAGCGGGGAAATCCTGCTGCGGCAGCTTGTTCTTCCGGGGCATCTTGATTGCTGCACAGAGCCCATCGTGAAATGGACAAAAGAGAATATCCCTAAGGTCAGGTTCAACCTGATGTTCCAGTACCGCCCGAATTACAGGGCTTACGATTATCCTGAGATCGACCGCGGTCTTATGCAAGATGAAATACGTAAGGCACTTGATATTGTTAGAGAGTCGGGGCTTGAAGATGTATTGGTGTAAAGGGTGACTACAGCTTATTTTTGGCGAGGTTAAACAATATCATGCTCAGGATTATAGAAATGGAAAGTGCGTAAAACCATATATCTGTTGTCAGGTCTTTAAACCCGTTATTGGAAATGTAACGAAATCCTCCGATGGCTGCTGTTAAAATGAATGAAAGTATCGCTGATGCTATGGCTCCGCCCATGAGCGACCAGGGATACATGGCTCCTCTTTCTTTTTCAAAAAAAACAGAGAATATGACAAATCCAAGGGAAAAAATAAATAAGATATAATATGGCTCAATCGGAAACCTGATAGAACCATCTGTAAAAATGTAACCAATCCCATATGCTACGGAAACCATTACAAAAGCCATTCCAACTACGATTGCAAGCACTTTGACAAAATCATTAGATTTGATCTCTATAGTATCCCTCTTAGATAAAAATATAATTAAAACTATTTAACAGTTTTGAATGACTGAAAATAAATCTAAAATGTCCCACGATAGAGATAGGTGAGCCGGTTTTATCCGGCGCACACAAATGGACAAATAAACTGCACTGAATAAATATTCATCGATATTTTTTATAGTTTTTTCAGTTTTTAAAGTCTGAATATCGTATTGTATTGTTTTTAATCGTTTATAATATCATATTTTTGTATTTAACAAATTTATATTCCTGATTTATCCAAAAACATAACGTATAGCTTCTGCTACCCCTGCCCCATGCTTCCCCTCAGTGACCATGTCTGCGGCTTTCTTCATATCAGGATGGGCATTCCCTACAGCCACGCCAAATCCGGATGCTTTAAGCATCTCGATGTCGTTGGGCGAGTCTCCGATTGCCACAAAGTCCTTCGCCGACAAGCCCATAAGCTCTGCTATCCGCTTCAGCCCTGTGCCTTTATTAATTCCTCTGCTCTTGATGTGCACGGCAAAACCGGTGTCCACGAGATCAAGGTCAGGGAAATCCCTGAGCAAATGCCTCGCTTTTTCCACGTCAAAATTCCGACGCAGCCCTATCTCGGTTTTCCTGTATTCAGGGTCAAGCCTTTCAAGGAAAAAGTGACGGGCGAGCAGGTCAAATGCCTCCTCACACTCTTTCATGTGAGAGGTGTCATATTCAACGCTGCCGCATTCTACAACTCCGCCGTTCACTGCTATCACGAAGCCGGATGTTCCTACAAGTTTTGCAGCCGCCCTGGCGAAACACAGTATGTTCCCGGTAGCTATGACGACCGGTACCTTCACGCCCCGCAGAGCCTCAACCGCGCGGCAGTCAATGCTCCTGTCGCTGTATGTGATAGTCCCATCCACATCAACTACTATCGCCTTGAATTCCACATACTTTATATGATTTTTAATCCTTAAGTCCTTCCGTTGTGACCGAGAATATCGCCTCGCCTTCCGGAAGATTCGGGGAGTCAACGAGCCTCGCTATCCTCTTTTCGCCTTTGGACTTTCTCAGGTACAGCCTGAACGTGGCGGTATGCCCAACAATGTGACCGCCTATGGGTTTTGTGGGGTCTCCGAAGAAGGCATCGGGTTTTGACATGACCTGGTTCGTCACAAGTATTGCGGCATTGTATAGGCTTCCGAACTTCATCAGTTCGTGCATGTGCTTGTTGAGCTTCTGCTGCCTGTCAGCAAGCGTTCCGCGCCCCACATATTCTGCCCTGAAATGAGCCGTGAGAGAATCGACGATGAGCAGACGAACCGGCTTATCCGTGTCTTTTAACTTGTTCGCAAGGTCCATGGCTGTATCTACCAGCAATATCTGATGATTTGAATTGTATGCTTTCGCAACATGGATGTTTTTCAGGAATTCTTCAGGGTCGTAATCGTTCCCGGTTTTCGCTGACAGCCCTTTTACCATCTGGGTTATTCTTTCGGGTCTGAAGGTGTTTTCCGTGTCGATTATTATCACTGAGCCGCCAAGACCTTTTTCCTCGACCGGCAGTTGTGCGTTCACAGCCATCTGGTGCCCCACCTGCGTCTTTCCCGATCCGAACTCGCCGTAGAATTCTGTAATCGCCTGGGTCTCAACGCCGCCACCCATCAGGTCGTCAAAGGCTTTTGTACCGAAGCTGAGTTTTCCCACGAGCTTCCTGCGCTCAAGAACCAGGTCGCCTGTTTCAAAACCCCCCACGTCCGCAGCCTGCCGCGCCGCATTGATGATCTTTTGTGCCGTGGCTTCCCCGATCTCTGCGATACTTGCGACTTCCGAGGATGACGATACCGCCAGGGCTTCTATCGAGCCGTAGCCTGCTTCTTTTAATTTCTCTGCTGTTGCCGGGCCAACGCCCGGTAAATCTTCAAGTCCCTTCCTTTCTACCATAATTTCCTCCAGTGCACATTTTATTTTGTGTGGTGCACGTTAACATATTCTCATAAGTGCTGGTATGGTTTAAACCTTATGAGAGCGGGGCGAAAGTAATACTTTCGTAACTCTCGAAGATGAGCGCGCCGTGCGAAAAGATTAATATCTTAGAATTCTAACATCTAAGACATGAGCGAACTGGTAAAAATATCGTCAAAGGGACTATTAACGCTTCCCAAATCGATTCGAGAGCAATTAGATATCAACGTTGGTGATTATTTAGATATTACTATTGAGACCGGAAAGGTCATACTTCAAAAAGTTGACATAATGCCCAAAAAAATTGACTGGGAGAATGACGATAAGGCGTGGAAAAAATACGCCACTAAAAGAATTTCCCGGGAATAATAAATGCTGCTAAAACAGGGAAGCATTGTACGCGTTGATTTTTCCTATAGCAATCTGCAAGAAACAAAATACAGACCTGCCTTGGTGATCAGCAGTTCGGAATATAATGAAAACTCCGTTGATGTTGTAGTATTGAGGGTAACATCCAGAGGCAGAAATGGTGCATGGGCATCAGAAATACTAAGAGATGACCTGGTAGAAGGTACTCTCGATATAGAACCGAGTTTTGTGAAAGTGGATTCCATATACTCGGTCGAAAAAAGTATTGTAAGGAAAGTTGTCGCGCGCTTGAAGGAAGGAAAAATCAAGGAGATAAAGAAACAATTTTTTGATTTGTTTTCTTAGATTGATAAACGGGCAGCAGTGAAATAATAAGGATTTTTATTTCTATTTCCTCAATATCTGTATGCTCGTCCTTGCACCTGCCGAGAGTTCCACTTCCTCATTCCTACCCGCTTTCGCATAAGCATCGATGATGCGTATCTCGCTTCCGATATCAAGGTTATTAACAATATCAGCATGTTCCCCCCACAGCGCCACTTTTATCCGTCCCGTATCATCCGAAACGTATATGTTCGAAACCCTGTTCTTTGTCCCGTCCGCTCGCTCAAATTCCCGTATCTCATCAAGCCCGGAAACATGCCCGGAAACGCTGTAAGAAGAATTGATACCTATATCGGCTATCGGCGTGAGCGGTTCTGAATAATCCACTGCCGCGGCGCTCTTTACCATGCTTCAGTCCGACCCCAGTTGAAGTTCTGTCTGGTTGCTGAAACTGTTCTCGCGCGCGAATGCGTTCATTAATTCCATGGTATCGCCTGCCTTAAATTCAGGCGCATCTGCCTTTCCATCCCATAAGGTAAGCCGTATCTTTCCTGTGTCGTCC
>CABMHZ010000128.1 GCA_902386115.1 uncultured archaeon
AGGAAAGGACGTTACAGCGCCGGGATATTCATACCTGGAGATGAAACGCAGTCCCTGAAACTCTTTCTTGATAATTCAAGGATACAGATAGCTCCCGTTATTTCAACGGCATTCATGTCAACAACAGAGAAAATGTCCTACGAACTCACATTCGGTTTTATCAGCAAACTATGGTCAAACCTGAAACAAATGAATGATGAACTGAAACCGTTGAAGGAAGGAGTCCTGAAGGTAAACAACAGTATCGTGAGCCTGAACAGGGATACCGGGAATGCCCTGTCCTCAATGGATGAAATAGATGTGGACAGCCTCAATGAATCAACAGTCACGATGAAAAATACCCTTGAACAAATGAGCATGGATCTGCTTCAAACCGCAGAGGATATCAATGGCACGCGGAAGGATCTCAAGGACCTGGATGAGAACATCAGTTCGATCCATAATGATACCGCAGAATTGAGCACCGACTTGAAGTTCGTGGTCGATAACATCGATGCTGCTGACGCCTCAATGCTTGAAATCCAGACCGAAATGTCAAATACATATAACCTTACATGCACCATGAACCCGTCAACACAGCAGTGCGTTTCGATCTCTCTGGCGATCAAGCAGATTGGAGACACAAGAGCCCTGATGCTTGCAAGGACGGCAAGGATCCGAACCCTGCAAAGAAATCTAGCCACGATTTCCGAAAAAAGTGCAGAACTGCATGTAAAACTTGTCGAGACAGACGTGAAACTTCAGGATATGCAGGCAAACATTTTCAATTACACATCTGAGATCTCAAACATTGACGCGAACATCTCAACCATCGAATCCGCAATTATCTCACTGAAAAATGTAAAGAACCAGTCTTCTAATGTTTCTGCAAACATGGGGAACTTAACTACCGAGATGGCAGGAAGTACCTCGGCGCTGACAACAGACATCGACAGTACGGGGCTTTTCATCGGTGAAGTAATAGCAAGGTCTCCAAGCGTCATCGCATCGCCCATCAATCTTGACCGGGTGCCTGTTTTCAGCGGGAGGTCTTACCTTGATTTCCTGATGCCCGGGATAATATCCATTGTGCTGATGTTCATTTCGTTCCTGCTTGCCTCCATCACCATAGTGCAGGAAAGGTCTAAAAAGACGCTGATACGGACGCTACTGACCCCGCTCTCTCTTGGAATGTTCCTCGTTGAAAAGACCGCCGCGCTTATTATTATCTCTTTTATCCAGGGGATCATCATGTTAATAGTCGCCTTCGTGTTCTACGGCATTTTGATACCCCCCGGTCAACTGCCGCAGCTTTTCCTCGTAATATTCGTATATGCAGCGGCATTTATCGGGATCGGGATGGCTCTTGCGACCCTTGCGGAATCCGAGAATACCGCCATGCTTCTGACGCTTGTGTTGAGTATTCCCATGCTCTTCCTTTCAGGCGTATTCTTCCCGTTCGAGACCATGCCTGAACTGATGATACAGCTCGGGAATGCGCTTCCCATCACAATGGGCATCCGGGGGCTTGAGAACGTGCTGATATACCAGAAAGGATTTGATTCTCTTTCGGTGTACCTTGTCCCCCTGCTCACTTATGGGCTTGCGGGACTCGTTACTGCGTATATACTGCTCAGGAAAGAAATTATGGATTGACCTTTCTACAAATATTTTTAATTAATTATTTAAACTTATTTCACCCGATTCTTTAATTTTTTAAACCGGAAAAGGCATAACCGATAAACATCTATTATATGTTAAATAAATAAGATAATATTCCGGAGAAATCCCTGTGGAAGACGTTACAATAAAGATCAAAGGCATGATGTGCGGGCACTGCGAAAAAACAGTGACCGAAGCCGCAAAAAGCGTTAAAGGCGTAACCAAAGCCTCATCTGATTTCAAGAAAGGCGAGGCAAAAGTCTCGTTCGATTCTTCGCTGACAGACCTTGAGACCATTAAGAAAGCCATCATAGATTCGGGTTATGAGGTGATTGAGGAAGGCGAAGCATGTCCAGTACCTGTAAGACCAACGCCTGTCCAGCAGCAGGTAAGAACAGTTGACACGGAAGGCGGAATAAAGAAAATTTCCATCAAGGTCACAGGCATGACCTGCGCCTCGTGCGCCCAGAACATCGAGAAGGCTCTTAACAAGTTGAACGGGGTGAAAAACGCTTCCGTCAACTTCTCATTTGAAAAAGCCGCAGTCGAGTACGATTCGTCGAAGGTATCCCCTGCACAGTTCGAGAACACCATCACATCGCTCGGATACGGTGTGGCAAAGAACGAAATTACGCTGAAAGTCGGTATGATGCATTGCGCCTCATGCGCGCTCAATATCGAGACCGCCCTCAAGAAAACACCGGGAATAACATCGGCAGATGTGAGCTTCCCGCTTGAACGTGCCAGGATATCATACGACCCTGAGGTCATTTCAGTCGGGGAAATGATAAAAGTAATTGAAGGCGTGGGCTACACCGCTTCTGAGAAACAGGATAGATCTGACGCCGACAGGGAGCAGAGGGCACGCGAGGAAGAAATAAAGCGGCAGAAGGTGAATTTCATCATTGCTCTTGTTCTTGCAGTTCCCATATCGCTCGGGGACATGGGACGCAACATGGGCTGGACTTTTGTGCCCGATATCCTGAAAAACGATATCGTACTTTTCGTACTTGCAACCATAGTAATGCTATTCCCCGGGCGCCAGTTCTTTGTCGGCACTTACAAAGGGTTGCTCCACGGCATGACTGACATGAACCTGCTTATAGCCACAGGGACGGGAGCAGCGTACACTATCAGCGTGGCTGCCACTTTCCTTGACCTTGGCGAAGCATACAAACACACGTACTACGACACGGCAGCGCTTCTTATCATGTTCATCGTGCTTGGCAGGTATCTTGAGGCTATCACCAAAGGAAAAACATCAGAAGCCATAAGGAAACTCATGGGGCTTGCCGCAAAAACGGCACGAATTTTTGTGAACGGGGAGGAGAAAGAGATACCGGTTGAGGCAGTTAAGGTCAACGACATTGTGGTCGTGAGACCGGGTGAAAAAATACCTGTTGACGGCAAAGTGATAGAAGGTCTTACAGCCGTGGATGAATCCATGCTCACAGGGGAGAGCATACCTGTTGAGAAAACAGCAGGCTCCGAGGTAATAGGCGCCACCATGAATAAGACCGGAATGATCAAGTTCCAGGCTAAAAAGGTTGGCTCGGATACCGCACTTTCGCAGATAATCAAACTCGTGGAAGACGCACAGACGCAGAAGGCGCCGATACAGAAAATAGCGGATGTAGTGGCTGGTCATTTCATCCTTGCAGTTCATGTGCTTGCCCTTGCCGCGTTCTTCTTCTGGTTCTTTATCGGGTTTGAATATTTCAAAGTGCCAGCCACCATGGGTATGGGATTGACCTCTCCGTTCCTGTTCTCGCTTCTAATATCCATAACAGTGCTGATAATCTCCTGCCCCTGCGCTGTGGGTCTTGCCACTCCCATCGCGATAATGGTCGGCACAGGTAAAGGCGCAGAGAACGGAATACTCATCAAGGGCGGCGAGGCGCTTGAAAAAGCGCAGAAGCTTGATACCGTCGTGTTCGACAAGACCGGCACTCTCACAAAAGGCGAGCCTGCGCTCACCGATGTGATCGCACTGAAAGGCAGTGAGAGCGAAGTGCTGAAGTTTGCAGCAATAGCCGAAAAAGGTTCTGAGCATCCGCTCGGCGAGGCTGTGCTAAAAGGCGCGAAAGACAGGGGCATTGACGTGCCCGATGCGGAAGGGTTCAGGGCAATACCGGGACGCGGCGTTGAAGTGAAATACGAAGGAAAGATGGTAGTTATCGGGACGCGAAAATTGATGGCAGAGAACGGCATGGACATTACGCCGCTCTCAGGCAGGCTTGAAGAACTCGAACATGGCGGGAAGACTGCCATGCTCGTGTCGGTCAATAACGAGATAGCAGGGATAATCGCAGTGGCTGACACCCTGAAAGAAAGTTCAAAAGAGGCTGTGGAAGAACTGCATAAGATGGGATTCACTGTTGGCATGATAACGGGCGATAACAAGAGGACTGCTGATGCGATCGCAAAACAGGTTGGCATTGACAGGGTTTTGTCTGAAGTGCTTCCTGAAGACAAAGCCAGTGAGATAAAGAAACTCCAGTCTGAAGGCAAAAAGGTGGCAATGGTTGGCGACGGGATAAACGATGCCCCTGCGCTCATGCAGTCCGACGTTGGTATTGCCATAGGAAGCGGCACGGACGTTGCTATCGAATCGGCGCAGATAGTGCTGATAAAGAACGATGTGCGCGACGTGGCAAAATCGATACGCCTGAGCAGGATGACGCTGAATAAGATAAAGCAGAACCTTTTCTGGGCTTTTTTCTATAACTCGATAGGAATCCCGATAGCGATGGGAATACTGTATCCGTTCATGGGCGCGGCAGGGTTGATCAATCCAGCACTTGCTGCGGCAGCAATGGCGGCAAGCTCTGTAACTGTGACTATGAACACTTTGCTCATGAAGCGAACTAAGTTAAACAGGTGATTATATGAAAGAAAAAACCGGATTTTACAGCGTCGTTGCAAGCTTTGTAACGTCGGCTGTTATTATATCGCTGTTCTATATCCTGGCGCGTCAAAAGGTAATTGTCAGTCCCGAAATGTACAAACCTGTGGATGTATATGCGGGAATGGTTTACGTATTCATCCTTTCGATGATAGTGTCAGCCTCGATATGGCCGGGAATAATTGAGAAAAGATTGCAGAACCGGTGAGACATATTCAAGGTCAAGACCGGGGAAGCTTCCATCCTGCATTTTCTCAATGACAAAGAGTGAAGCCATTTCTCATTGAATGGATAGTATTGTTCCTGGGCGCTTGATAAGGTTCTTTGCTTCTAAAGTGAAATGGTTACGCGGGTATATAACTTTAATTTTATCAAAGAAAGTCAGGGTTAGCAGAGGTACGTGCAATAGAATATTATAGAACAAAAAGAATTTAACAAACCTTAACTATATTAGCATCGTGTTATTTGCAGGAAAAATGATACGCATCATAAAATACGGTGGTAAGTATTGACAAATAATGTTAAACCAGGAAATATTATTAAAAGTTTCCACTGGCCAGAGCCTGTCGAGATTAAATTAATCGAGGAGATGGGTGAATATGTACATATTGTTGGTGCCACAACTCTTTCAAGAGAACATATAGATCAGATAATTCCTCTTGAAGAGTTTTCGAAAATCTTAATTGAAAGCACATACTCGCCTTTTTCTGTAGAACCATGGAAAGTTTTTCTGGCAATTGAAACAATCCGTTATCGATTTGCATCCATGTATGATCCTTTATTGTCAATGAACACTTCCAAGGTAGATCCTCTTCCTCATCAGATCGAAGCAGTTTACGGTTATGTTCTAAAGCTCCCAAGAATACGCTTTTTGATCGCTGATGATCCTGGCGCTGGAAAAACAATTATGGCAGGTCTTATTATTAAAGAATTGAAGCTTCGCCACATAATAAAAAGAATATTGATCGTTGCTCCCGGTCATCTTAAAGACCAGTGGCGAAGAGAATTATCTGATAGATTTGAAGAAAAATTTGTCAGGATCGATAGAGAGATTCTGGATGCTCTTTACGGAGAAAACGTATGGATGAGAGAAAATCAAATTATTACTTCTATTGATTTTGCCAAACGAGAGGAGGTTATTCCTTCTATTACTGCCGCACATTTTGATCTCATAATAGTAGATGAAGCGCACAAAATGAGCGCTTACCGTTATGGAGATAAAACAGAAAGAACAGAACGTTATAAATTGGGGGAAGCTCTTTCTCGAATATCTGAACATTTATTATTTTTGACAGCAACTCCGCATAAAGGTGATCCTGAAAATTTCCGGCTTTTCCTTGACCTTCTTGAGCCAGGATTCTTTGCAACAAATGAAATGCTTCAAGAATCTATCAGGAATAAGGATAATCCTCTGTTTATCAGGCGGGTTAAAGAAGATCTTAAAGATTTTGAAGGCAAACCGCTTTTTTTGCCAAGATATATAAAAACGATCGCCTTCAATTTAGGAATAAATTCGCCAAAAGAGAAGGAACTCTATAATATATTATCGGAATATGTCAACACTCAATATAATCTGGCGTTGACAAAAGATAAAAGACGTAATGTCGCCTTCGCTCTGGTCATCTTGCAGCGCAGACTGGCTTCAAGTACTTTTGCCGTGCATGAATCTTTGATACGAAGAAAAAAGAAATTGCAGGATCTCCTTGAAGGGGTGATAGAAAAGAATAAGCCCAGAGAAAGCACCTTCGATTTTGATACCGTTAGTGATATGAGCGAAGAAGACAGGTGGAAGGAAGAGGAGGTTTGGGAAACCCTGAGTGTTGCCGAAAACAGGGAAGAGTTAGAAAAAGAAATCAGGACAATTGATGGTCTTATTGAACGTGCCAGGAATATTATCCAGAATGAGGAAGAGATCAAGTTAAAAGAACTTAAAAAATCTCTTCAGGAATTGGCACAAAAATACCCGAAGAAAGAGGATAAGAAAATCCTAATTTTCACTGAATCAAGAGACACCCTTGAATACCTTGAGAAAAAAATCAGGGATTGGGGATACACAACAAATACTATCCATGGTGGTATGAAATTGGAGGACAGGATAAAGGCAGAAGCGATATTTAAGAATGAAACCCAGATACTGGTTGCCACTGAAGCGGCTGGTGAAGGAATTAATCTGCAATTCTGTCATTTGATGCTGAATTATGATATTCCATGGAATCCCAACCGACTAGAGCAGAGAATGGGAAGGATTCACAGATATGGTCAGCATGAAGAAGTTTATGTTTTTAATCTTGTGGCTGAAGACACCCGTGAAGGCATGGTAGTTAACAAAGTGTTCCAGAAACTTGAGGTGATCAAAGGGGCTATGGGAGATGATAAGGTTTTTGATGTACTCAGTGAAGTGCTATACAACAAAAGTCTTTCCCAATTGTTAATGGAGGCAGCCGCCAATTCCAGGAAAATTGATGAGATATTAAAAGACCTCGATATTACAATAGATGAGGATTATATTGCCAAAGTCAAAGAAAATCTGGGTGATAATCTTGCCACTCGCTACATTGATTATACTCGCATAAAAGAGATGGCACAGAAGGCGCGTGAATATCGTCTTATTCCTGAATATACAGAAAATTTTTTCAAAAAGGCTTTTGTGAGGGCTGAAGGGAAAACCAAGGAAAGAAATGATGGGTTTTTATCCATAGAATCTATTCCTTATGAGATACGCAGAATAACCGAGCAGGACAATTTCAGGAAAAGCTTCGGAGGATTACTGAAAAAATATCCCAAAGTAACATTTGATAAAGAAATCGCCTTTAAGAATCCTGATGCTGAGTTCTTTTCTTTTGGTCATCCACTTTTTGAAGCGGTGATGATATGGATTGAAAATAATTTCTCAGATGTGCTTTTGAATGGAGCTACCTTTTCAGACCCTGATGGAAAGATGAATGGGTACATCCTTTTTTATGAAGGTGAGATCAAGGATGGAAAGGGTGAAGTCGCAGGAAAGCGACTTTTCGGATTCTACACAGATGGGAAAGAAATAAAAACGATCTCCCCGGGCATCATCTGGGAACTTGCAGAAGAAGAAAAAGCAGAAGGAAGCACGGTTGAATTAGAGGGACTGAAAAAACATACCGGCAATAATGTTATTTCAAAACTTGAGGAATATAAGAAAGAAATCCTGAATGAACGTATTCGTCAAACAGATATCAAACAGAAGTATGGCATCAAGTCACTTGAATATCTCATAGTGAAACTGGACGGTGAATTGATCTCACTTTACAGCAGGAAGGAATCCAGAGAGAATGTCGATCTTGCTATCAGGAACAAAGAAGAACGAAAAGATGAGTATGAAAAGGCGCTCATCGTTCTTAAAGATGAGATACAGAAAGAAAAAAGTCTTACTATGAGCATGCCGCGTTTTGTCGGGATCATCAGGATTATTCCTTCGGATAAAATTGAAAAAGCAATGCAGAGGGATGATGAGATCGAGCGTATTGGCATGGAAGTAGCAATGGAATATGAGAGGAGAAATGGGAGAGTTCCAGAGGATGTCTGTGATGAAAATTTAGGTTTTGATATCCGGTCAACGGATACTTCCGGTAAGATACGGTACATAGAGGTCAAAGCAAGGGCGGAAACGGGTGCAGTGGCTTTAACCCAGCCTGAATGGTTCAAAGCCCTGAGATTTAAAGACGACTACTATCTGCATGCTGTAATGAACGCTGGTGGAAAACCCCGCCTCTACATAATCCAGAATCCATCTGAGAAATTAGAGCATCAGGAAAAGGTTGAAGTTGTGAGATTTATTGTACCATTCAAGGAGATAATTGAAAAAGGAGACGAAGCTACAGAAAAATAATGTGAGAAAATCATGAAAACATTAGAAGAGATAAAAAATATCCTTAAATCACACAAAGGAAAATTGAAAGAAAGATATGGATTAAAGGAGATCGGGATATTTGGTTCTTATGTGAGAGGGGAACAAACAGAGAAGAGCGATGTGGACATACTTGTTGATTTTTATGAATTATCTGATGTTTTTGATCTGTTAAGGATAGAGCGTTCGCTCCGGCGTCTTTTGAGATGCAGGGTCGATGTGGTGAGAAAACAGGCGATAAGAAAAGAACTGAGGGATAGAATCTTATCTGAGGTTATTGAAATATGAGAAGAGATTATATATTTTTTATAAAAGACATACTGGATGCAATAGATAAGATCGAAGAATTTGTCGGGACGATGGAGTATGAAGAGTTTCTAAAGGATGATATGAAATCATCTGCGGTGGTGAAAAAGATCGAGATCATAGGCGAAGCCATGAGAAACATACCCAGAGATGTCAGAGCGAGGTATAAAAATATACCGTGGCGCAATATTGTAGGAATGAGAAATAAAATATCTCATCCTTATTTTTTAATTGATTACGAAATAGTTTGGAAAGTAATAAAAGAAAAACTGCCTACTTTAAAGGTTCAGGTTGAACAGGTATTGAAGGAAATGGAAAAAGATCGAGAGAATTAATATGAAAAACACCCGGCGCTTCATCGAAGAAACCTTCCAGGTGAAGGAAGTGAGCATCGAATCCGCGCGCGAGAAGAACATCCGCCACTGTCACATCTCCACGCTCCACATCTGGTGGGCACGCCGCCCTCTTGCGTCTTCGAGAGCTACGAATTATGCAGCTCTTATCCCCGCACCTCTTAACATCGATGATTGGAATAAAACGCGCCAGTTCATTATTGATTTCTCAAAATGGGAGAATTCCCTGAACCCGGCGCTCATTGAAAAAGCCAGGGAAGATATACTGAAAGCCAACAACGGCGTTCCTCCAAAAGTGCTTGATCCTTTCGGAGGCGGCGGCGCGATCCCGCTTGAGGCATTGCGCCTTGGATGTGAGACTTATTCCAATGACCTGAACCCTGTGGCTGTTCTTATCCAGAAATGCACGCTTGAATATCCGCAAAAGTACGGAAGACGCAAGGGAGAGAAAGAAAGCTGGGGGGAATTATCAGACAATTCTTCAAAAAACCCGCTTCTTGAGGATGTCAAGAAGTGGGGAAAGTGGGTTCTGGAAGAGGCAAGGAAAGAGATAGGCAGGTTCTATCCAGAGGAGCCTGATGGTTCGATCCCTGTTGGTTATATATGGGCAAGGACGATCCCATGCCAGAATCCTTCATGCGGGGCTGAGATCCCGCTGATGCGCCAGTTCTGGCTTGCGAAGAAAGATAAGAAGAAGGTGGCGCTGTTTCCCTATGTGGAAGATGGGAAAGTGAAGTTCAGGATAGTGGGGGATGGATATGAGAAAATGCCTGAGGGGTTTGATCCTGAGAATGGGACGGTTTCAAAGGCTGTGGCTACGTGTCCTGTGTGCGGTGCGGTGGTGGATGCAAAGACTAACAGAAAGATGTTTCATGAAAGGAAGGCGGGGCAGAGGATGGTGGCGGTGGTGCTTCATAAACCCGGAACGAGTGGGAAGAAGTACAGGATTGCTGTCGATAGGGATATGCTGAGTTTTAGGGATGCAGAAGAATACCTCAAAGAAAAAAGGGAGAAGTTGATGTTGGAATGGGGGATTGACCCAGTGCCAGATGAGCCTACTCCTGAAGGCAAAGGAAGGGGAGCAGAAAGAGCTTTCTCTGTACGAAACTATGCTATGGATGCATGGGGCGATCTGTTTAACTCAAGGCAGAAGCTGGCACTCATCACGTTTGTGGAGAAGGTGCGGATGGCGCACAAAAAAATGCTTTTGGAGAAATATGATGAGGAGTATGCAAAAGCTGTGGTGAATTATCTAGCGGTTTTATTGGATAAAATAGCCTCATCTTCTAATACTCTAACTCGCTGGCAACCCAATGGTGAAAAGATTGCAGATATCTTCTCAAGGCAAGCTATCCCCATGGTATGGGATTATCCAGAAGTAAATATATTAACTGGTGCTTCACGAAGCTATATAGAACTTTTTAGTGATATTATAAGAATAATTCAAGAAGAATCAGCGATATCTGATTTCGCCACCATCACTCAATCCTCTGCGACTTCTCTCTCGTATTCAAATAACTTCTTCCACGCCGTATTTACTGACCCACCTTATTACGATAATGTTCCTTATTCTCACCTATCAGATTTCTTTTACGTCTGGCTCAAGCGCAGTGTGGGGCATCTCTATCCAGATCTCTTTTCCACGC
>CABMHZ010000129.1 GCA_902386115.1 uncultured archaeon
CCCCTTCCCGGGTACCGCATAGGTGTGATCATGATACGTCTTGCACGTTGTATACCAATGGTACTTGGCTGGAACCAGCTTGCAGGCGGGGATAATGAACTGTCCGCAGTACTTGTGGCACTGAACTCTATTTTTCAGGTGGCGCTTTATTCGGTCCTTGCTTATTTATTCATAACCGTATTATCACCATTGATCGGCGGCGCGGGGGCGGGTACTGTTGTGGATATTTCGATATGGCAGGTTGCAAAGGCAGTATTCATTTATCTCGGAATTCCATTTATCGCAGGGATAATTACGCGGTCGGTACTCGTAAAAAAGAGGGGAAAGGACTGGTATGATAACGTATTTATGAAAAAACTTGGTCCCGCTGCTCTTGTCGGGCTGCTCTTTACGATCATTGTCATGTTCTCATTAAAGGGAGAGTACATCGTAAAACTTCCCATGGATGTATTCAGGATCGCAGTTCCGCTGCTTTTGTATTTCATTATAATGTTCGGGGTTTCTTTTTTCATGTCGCACAGGCTCAGGTTTTCCTATGAACAGTCCACAACGCTTGCATTCACGGCAGCAAGCAACAATTTTGAACTCGCGATAGCTGTGGCGGTCGCCGTGTTCGGGATAGGCTCAACCGTGGCATTCGCTGCCGTCGTAGGTCCGCTTATTGAAGTGCCGGTGATGCTGGGACTGGTTCATATAGCGAGAAGGTTCAGTGTTATGTGGTTTGCTAAAAAAGTGGAAAAGTGACTATTCGGGAGTTCAAAGACATATAAAGAAAGAAAATTGTCCATTCTATTCTTTCTATGGCAGCGCATAAACAGTTGATCGGATTCAACGGGACTGTAAAAAAGATTGGTGTTGCGAGAAATAAAAGCATCATTTAAAAACATAAGTGATTCTTCCCATCTGCGTTCATCTGCGGTTAAATTTCTTTTTAATCCCAAAAGATTTGACACAAACGAGTCAACAAAGAATTTATATAATGGCTATTGACATGACTAAAATGGTTCTGTAATCGAGATGGTGGTGAAAAAAAATGAACCCGATGCAAGCAAAAATGTTTATTGAACAAATCATGAGCATGAACGATCAAATGGCTGCTCAATATCTTCAGTCAAATGTGAAGTTTCTTGATAACACTTTTTTCCAGGTGCTGACAGGGCTACTCAGAAGGTCCAGTATCTTCAGAATATTTATAATTATTCATTGAACCTAATCAACCAGTCGGGATTAAGACTTCCTTCCGGTCAAACCCAGCCTGACCAGCCGGAATTGATGACTTTATCATGTAAGAGATGTGGAATAACATCACAAATAACCTGCCCTGGTTTTGGGAAACATGCCCCGGCTATTTCTGTCATCAATTATCAAAACAGACCACGGTGTAATCTTTGCGGTACAGTTTTTACATCTGTTACCTGCCAGTGTGGCTATGTAACAAACTACCCGCAATCTCCAATAGTGAATAATGAAACTGCGAGTAAAGAAAAGCCCCAACCATACGCAAATATCAAGAATGTAAAAAAAAAGAATGAAAGTTTCTCCGATTCAGGAGAGATGGACAACATAAATAACCTTCAAAGATCCCCGAATGGCGAAGATTTTCCCATGCTGTTCAAGGAACTTCTCAATGTCTATAACAAAGAAATTGCGAACGGCAAGATCTCCGAGACCAGGAAGCAATCGCTCGATTCGATACTTTCACAGCTCGACAGCATGATGCAAAATGAGGATAACGACATTGCGGGATTAACCGCTTCGCGCTCGCGATTGACTGAGTTGATGGCAAGCATGTCGCATATGATCGAGGACCCAAGCCATGGCACACCACCATTGGAAAGAGATTCCCGCGCCGATGCGGTGTGGAAGCGGTTTTCGAAACTGAAGCTTTACCTTTCCCAGGATGTGATGCGACCACACTCAGGTAGCGAGGAGCGGGCGACCGGGATGGAACTTTTCAAGCAGTGTGCGTACGCAGATACCTTTCTGCACCAGCATAGCGGTGATGATGACACTGTTTTCGGCTACGAAACGGACACGATGCGGCAGCTTGCCCGCGAAGTCCGGGTGTTTTCCCTGCGCAACCACTTGACACTGGTTTCACCCATCTGGGCTTCGTCGCCTTCAATGAATGACCCCAATGCGATCTTTTTTTCCGGGGGCGACGCTTTGAGAAATTTATTGGCTGATGTCTGCGCCAGACAAAAACTGAAGCTGCTGGGGCTATCTGCGTCTAAGAACATTGCATCAGCCCGCTGGGACCAGCTGCAAATTTGCCAGGTTGCCGTGTTCGATTTTACAGGCTACGAGCGACCTGACCCGGACAGGCAGATAGACCTGGCTGGCGCAGGTGTCATAGCTGCGGTCGCCTACGAACTCGGGATCGCGCTCACACTCGGGCGGATGATCATTATTATAGCGAATGAAGGTCAAAACCTGCCATTTGACGTGGACATTGAACCTGTTCGGCTGAATGGTGACGACGGGGATAGCACGCTGCTTGCCGATGCCATCGACGATGCAATTTATGGGTTACAACGCAGCGGTACGGAGAGTTCGATCGTGGCAACCCGTGCCTACCTTAATGAAAAATTTTCCAACATTCAAAATTTCATTGTCAAGCAATCGCTCAAACTAATTGATGACGAAGTAGCCCGTGACCCCATCAAATTCCGTCAGTTCCTAGAGCCAGTTCTTGGCGGGGCAGGGCAGGATGCACCGCAGATAGTCTTTCCGGCGTGGCCCGGAAGTTATCCCGATCCAGAGATGCGCCGTTGCTTCCATGTGACAGCGTTCGGTCCTGCGTGGGCAAAAGACACTATGAATATCGTTTCCTCTGGGTGTGAGATAGCCGGGGTCGAATATATCCGGGGGGATAAGGTGTTGGACCCGAACATCATCCGCTCGATCTGGGATAATCTATGCCAGGCTTCGCATGTGGTGGTGGACCTCACCGGCTTAAATGCGAACGTCATGCTTGAGCTTGGGATCGCCCATGCGCTGGGTCGCAACGTTTTGCTGGTTACCCAGGATAGCGATATTAAAAGTTACTTTTCTTCCATCACAAAATTGCGAATGCATACCTATTCGATAACCAGTGACTCCGGACTAAAACCTTTGAATGATGCACTCAATAAGTTTTTTAGCCAGGTATAGCACATAGCTTGAACCCAATCGATAGCTTTATCTAAAATCGTGTACTATGCGGGGTATCCTGATGGGCCGGTAGATCAGGGGTAGATCGCTCCCTTGGCATGGGAGAGGCCTCGGGTTCAATTCCCGACCGGTCCATACTTTCCATTCATTTTAATTGAGGCACAAGCGTTAAAAATGAGATGTAAAATATTTATTCTACTTCAGATATATGAAACAACTAAAATAATTTATATATACACTAAAAATCAAAACTATTGAACATATTTTTTGAAGTATCTGATTTTGAATAATTAGTATATGCATTATCCGTGTCCTTCACAACTATTTCATTCTTAATTAAAATATCAAGATGATGTCTGATAGTTTTATAATCTTTGTTAAGGATTTTAGCCAGTTGATTTGCATTTAGAGGTCTACAGAGTCATTATTTCTCCGTGTTTCCTGCGCCCCGGTTGCTAATATTTTATACCAAAAACCAAAATTTTTTACAATCCCCAAAAAACAATATAAAAAAATTATATTCCACCCAGTTCTTTCAATTTCTCGATCTTGGTCTGCGTATCGTCAACTGTTTTTTTCTGCTGTTTTTCAAGCTGGGCGATTATATCATTGAACCCGACCTTTAGCGAGTACACCTTATACGGTCTGCCTTTACCCGTCTTTTTCTTTTCGCGCTCGTTTATCCAATCACGCTCTTTCAACTGCTTCATGGCAATGCTGACTTCAGGCTCGTGCAGCCTGACAACCTTCTCAAGCTCAACTGAGGTGGCTTCATCAACATTATGAAGATAGCTGAGCGTTCTTGCGATGTTTCTGCCCATGCCTATGGCAATAAGTGCGTCTGCGATCTCTTCGTCTTTATCATCGAGTTGTTTTATGATGGTGTTTTTCATGTTTACTCCAATTATATATTAGATTCACATATTTACTCTTAATATTTTAATCTTTCCATCTCAAACAGGGATAATCAAAAATAAACCTATATTTATTATTTAAAAATAAATTTTTATTTAATATGAATTAGATACATTCCGTAAAAATGATGTTATGATATGCTAAAACTATTAAAAAACAGTTATACGCCAGATACACTGGAAAAACTGATTATACCGCAGGGCAATAGCAACATATGCAGATGAAGAACGAACCGCCATCAGCGAAAACCAGGAGGTTCAGAAATGACATTTAAACTCGTTTCAGGATTTGAACCCAGGGGCGACCAGGTGCAGGCGATAGAAAAGCTCGCGCGGGGGTTAGAAAAGGGCATGAAGCGCCAGACCCTTCTCGGCGTGACTGGCTCAGGCAAGACCTTCACCGTGGCGAACGTGATACAAAATGTGCAGCGACCGACGCTTGTCATCTCGCACAATAAAACGCTTGCAGCGCAGTTATATTCCGAGTTCAAGGCATTCTTCCCGGAAAATGCGGTGGAATATTTTGTGAGTTATTACGACTACTACCAGCCGGAAGCCTACATCCCACAGACCGATACCTACATCGAGAAGGATGCGTCCATAAATGAGGAGATAAACAGGATGCGGCTTTCTGCCACGCGGTCGCTTTTCGAGCGGCGTGACGTAATAGTGGTCGCAAGTGTCTCCTGCATCTACGGCATAGGCTCTCCGCAGGAATGGTATGAGATGTCCATTGTACTGAAGAAAGGTGAAGAAATCGAGCGCAGGGCGATACTTTCCCGTCTCGTTGATATGCAGTATGAGCGCAACGATATGGAATTTTCGGCAGGAAAATTCAGGGTGCGCGGGGATACCATAGAAGTGTTTCCTTCATACGCATCGATGGGCGTCAGGATAGAACTTTTCGGGGACGAGATCGAGCGGATAGCCGAATTTGATCCGTTGACCGGGAAACCGATACGGGAAAGCGAGGCTCTTGTAATTTATCCTGCCAAGCACTTCGTGATGCCGCAGGAGAAGATAGAGGCTGCCATCGATTCTATCGAAGATGAACTTGGGGAGAGGCTGCACGAGCTTAAGTCATTGGGCAAGGTACTTGAGGCGGCTCGCCTTGAGCAGCGGACAAAGTTCGATATCGAGATGATGCACGAGATCGGGTACTGCCAGGGGATCGAGAACTACAGCCGCCACATGGACGGCAGGCGCGCCGGTGAGCCGCCGTATTCGCTGCTTGATTATTTCCCGGAAGATTATCTTGTCGTGATAGATGAATCGCATGTCACGCTGCCGCAGATAAGGGGGATGCACGCAGGCGACCATGCGCGAAAGGAATCGCTTGTGGATTACGGGTTCAGGATGCCTTCTGCTTTTGATAACCGACCGCTCACCTACTCTGAGTTCGAATCGCGGGTCAAACAGGTGTTGTATGTTTCTGCTACGCCTGCTGATTATGAACTGGCAACAAGCGCCCAGGTAGTGGAGCAGATAATCCGACCCACAGGGCTTGTTGACCCGGAGATAGTGATAAAACCCATAACAGGGCAAATAGATGACCTGATGGCTGAGATAAGGGCTAAGACCGCGAAAAAGCACAGGGTTCTTGTCACAACGCTCACGAAAAGAATGGCTGAAGACCTGACTGAGTATCTTCTGAGCATGGATATCAGGGCGCGGTACATGCATTCGGAGATAGAGACGCTTGAGCGCATCGATATTATACGGGGACTGCGCCTCGGTGAGTTCGATGTGCTCGTGGGGATAAACCTGCTGCGTGAGGGGCTTGACCTGCCTGAGGTGGCGCTTGTTGCGATACTTGACGCGGATAAGGAAGGATTCCTGCGCTCAGACCGGTCGCTCATGCAAACGATAGGCAGGACATCAAGGAACATCGAGGGGCGGGTCGTGATGTATGCCGACAGGATCACAGGTTCGATGCAAAGGGCGATCGATGAGATGAACCGCAGGCGAGAGATGCAGATAAAGTATAACGAGGAACACAATATCACCCCGCAGACCATTCGGAAGGCTGTTGAGCCGCGGGCGCCTGAGGTGGCACTTCCGCCGAAGGAGGAGATGTTCAATTACATCATCGAGCTTGAGGCTGCCATGCACAGGGCTGCCAAGAACCTGGAGTTTGAGAAGGCGGCTGAGATAAGAGATATGATATCTAAGCTGAGGAAAACAATAGTGTGAAGCGCGAAATATGGGTTATCTTGAGCTACCCGGTTTTATTATCACAGGCCAAGTCCTCCCCCCTCTCACCTGCACCTCGATATTCAGGTCAAACGTCCGGGAAAGCACATCACCTGTAAGTACATCTTTTTTAGCGCCCTGCGCCACCACTTTTCCCTGCCGCAGCGCCAGCACATGTGTAACAGCAGGAACAATCTCCTCGATATGATGGGTGACAAGGATAAGTGTGGGACCGCCAGGAGTCTTACACATCTTCTGGACTGCGTCCAGCAGTTCCTCCCTTGCACTCAGGTCAAGCCCGGCGCATGGTTCATCAAGGACAAGCAATTCAGGCTCTGCCATGAGCGCCCTGGCAAGGAGCACTTTCTGCTGTTCGCCGCTTGAAAGGATATTGAAAGGCATACCAGCCAGTTCAGATAACCCGAAAAATTCCAGCAGCTTTTCCGCCACGATCGTATCACGCGCTGAAGGCATTTCATAAAGACCGATAGTCGCGAACCTGCCGGAAAGCACAATATCAGTGACGGCATCCTGTGAATGGAGCATATTCTTTATCTCGGAACTTGCTTCCCCGATGTGCAGGCGCAGTTCCCTGAGGTCGGTTTTGCCGAATCTTCGCCCGAGTACCTGTGCCTCTCCTTCTGATGGCTGGTGGTATCCGTTGATTATGCTGATGAGGCTTGTTTTTCCTGAGCCGTTATGACCAATAATTGCCCAGTGCTGCCCCTTTTCTATCAGGATGGAAACGTCATGGAGGATAGGTTTTTGATCCCTTATGAATGAGATGTGGTCAAGGCGGACTACAGGTTGAGCGGTCATGGGGTTTTTCATGGGTGCGGGGAGAGATAATGTTTTTGTATAGAAGTTACCGGGTAGCATATACTTCTGCCTTCACGAAGCTATGGATCGTTCTGTATAAAAACAGGAATCTATATATATTGTTCTGTACAAAAACAATCATGAAATGTTATGGATGCTGCGGAAATAATATTTGAGGAATGGAAAACATACGCACAAAAAAAAGTGCTAAAGCCAAGAGCATTTGATTTGGAAAACGTAAAGTCTAACTCAAGACTCAAGATTATCGGAATTACCGGCGTACGCAGGTCAGGAAAATCAAGCATCTTGATTATGCTTCAGCAAAAGCTTATCAAAGAAGGCGAAAGTGCGGCTTATGTCAACCTTGAGGACAGCAGGATTAAGAGCAATAAAGCCGTGCTTGACGGAATACTCAAATGGTTCGGGGATAAAGGGTATCTGCTGCTTGACGAGATAACGAGCGTAAATGACTGGGAGGGCTGGCTTGCAAGAAACCACGAACTCCTGAAAGGCAAACTGCATTTGATAGTAAGCTCTTCGCGTAGAGCGTTTGCAGTGCCAAATAAGCCGTTGCGGGGCAGACAGCTTAACTATGAACTGTATCCCCTGTCTTTTAAAGAATTTCTTATTTTCAATGACATTGAAGTCGAATATACCACGGCAGGAATAGGACGGATAGAAAAGGCTCTTGACGAGTATCTCATTTACGGAGGATTCCCGGAAGTTATCCTTTCGGCAGACAAAACTGATAAAGTAAGGCTTCTGAACTCTTATTTCAAAGATATCATAGGGCTTGATGTTGCGGAAATAGCAGATGAAAACATAACGGTTGTGGAGCTGTTCGGAAAATATACGATTGAGGCGGCATATTTTTCGGCTTCAAAATGCCTGAATTTCTTTAAAGGACTTGGGTATAAAATCGGCAAAGAAAGCATTCTAAATCTTGAAAAGTATTCTCAAGACGGATACTTATTCTTTTTTGTTCCGATATTTTCATTTACTCTAAAAGACCGCTCGCAATATCCCAGAAAAGCCTACATGGGCGACACAGGCTTTATGTACTCGATAAGTGGCAAATCGGATATGGGGAGACTGTTTGAAAACGCGGTGTTTTTGGAACTGAAGCGCAGGACGCCGCAGCAGCACACGATTCATTACTGGAAAAATAAAGAGGGCTTTGAGGTGGATTTTGTTATCCGTGAAGGGCTGAAAACTAAAGAGATTATTCAAGTTGCATATGAACTGGGCAATGAAAAGACAAAAAAGCGCGAAGTCCGCGGACTTGTAGCATGCGCCAAAGGAACCAGCTTAAAGCAAGGCTTGATAATAACAAAAGACTTTGAAACAATTGAAACGGTTGATAGGATAAAGGTGCAATTTATTCCTCTTTGGAAATGGCTGTTTGATATAAAATGATACTGCCGTAATGTGGGAATTCCCGGAATCTGTCGCCCATGCCGGGCGCGCCGTCCCATCAAGGATACGGCTGGAAGCTGCACAGGGAGGCGGGGCGCCGGGTGAATGGGCGCTCGCGTTCCATCTTTTTGCTCAGATATAATAATTGACTGTAGTATCGGGAAATGATTTTTAACAAAATATCCAGCATGTTTACCAATCGAAATTAAAGTGAAATTTATATACAGCAGGTTATAATCAATACAACAATTTATAAACCAGAGGGAATAGATTAATGCCTACAAATAACGTTACAAATCGAACATTTGAAGAACTTTTCAGTTCTAATATCAGATATGAAATACCATTTTTCCAAAGGGGTTATGCTTGGGAAAAAAGACAGTGGGACACACTTTTCTTTGATGTTGATGACCAGATTTTAAATGAACTTTCAGAAGATAATGATTTTGATCAGCACGAACATTTTTTTGGTCCGATAGTGGTTTTAGAGAAATCTAACTCTGACCCACAATTGAAAAGATTTTTAATTATCGACGGACAGCAGAGGATAACTACAATTTATTTGCTTCTTGCTTTAATATCTGAGGTGCTTAAGAGTAAATCTAATCTTTCTGAAGATGCTAATCAATACGTTCACGAATTGGATAAGTATCTAAAAAATGATATTATAGATAAAACTGATGATTACAAAAAATTAAAAGTCTATAGCAATAAGGGAGATAGGCTGCCATTATATACTATTTTATTCAAAGAAAATCCCGTAAGTCCTTACTTAGCTGCTGACCAACAGCTTTACATTCCAAGTCATAATAAAATTGATTTGTTCAGTAATTATGCACGTAAAAAAATTAAAAGCTACGATGTTCAAAAATTATGGCAGTTGGCTCAAGCATTATTAAAATGTTTGAAAATTGTTTGGATACCACTTGACGAGAAAAGGGATGATCCTCAGTCAATTTTTGAAAGCTTAAATGATAAAGGAATACCGTTATCAGCAAGTGAACTTTTATGCAATTTTATTTTCAAGCCTTTAATCGATGAGGTAACTAACCAGCATGAGACATTACATACTGATAAATGGCTTAAATCAATAAAAGAAGTTGGTGGGGATGACAATTTTGAACATTATTTAAGAAATTTTTTCTCTATTGATCAGAAAAAAATGATAGGA
This sequence comes from uncultured archaeon, assembly GCA_902386115.1. Taxonomy (GTDB): domain Archaea; phylum Halobacteriota; class Methanosarcinia; order Methanosarcinales; family Methanoperedenaceae; genus Methanoperedens. The sequence continues at coordinate 9,667 of CABMHZ010000129.1, forward strand.
AAAGGAAGAAGAATTTATGTTTTCTTCAAATTGAACAATAAAAATCTTTCAAAAAAGTCAGCCTTTGATTATCTAAATGATATAAGTGATTGTGGAAAATTATACAATCAGATTACTAATCCAACAAGCTATCCGTACTCTAACACTGATTTAAAAAATTTACTTATTAAAATTAAGCAAACCAGTATGGAATCGTCAACTCCATTTTTACTTGCAATTTTGAAAGCAATTAAAAATCAGTCTTTATCCGAAAATGATGCTGTAAAAATATTAGATGAAACTTTAGTTTTGCTTGTTAGAAGAAAAATATGCGAATTAAAAACAACAAAATATGATACAGTTTTTCCAAGTTTATACAGCAAAATTAAAGATGAACCAAATAAGGTTAAAGCAATACAAGATTGTATAAGAAAAGAGGATTTGTGGGTATCAGATCAAGAATTTGAAGAAGCGTTTATCAATAAATCCTTGTATAAACAAACTGAACTTGCTTTTGCAAGGCTTATTTTACAGGAAATTGATAAAAAAATGCAATCTCATGGACAACTTCCAGATTATACAACAATTAATACAATTGAACATATAATGCCACAAACTTTAGACAGTGAATGGAAAGACTACATAGGTAGCGATACCAATGATTTGAACCTTGACAGAATAAAAAATTCATTAGGTAATCTTTGTCTGATAAGTCGCCCTGCTAATAGTTTTGTAGGTCAAGACCCATTTGAAAAAAAGAAAAACAGCTATACTGACGTGAGTGCATTAACAAGAGATATTAAAGCACGAAACGTTAAATGGAATATTGACTCTATAAAAGATAGATCGAAGGCATTAGCAAGCTATGGATTGGGTATTTGGAAATGGAGTTGAAAACAGTTTATTTTTAAATAGAATACATGGGTATTGGCTACCATACTTGTTATGTTATTAGAGTTTTCACCCAAATCCACAACCCTTATATATAATGAACATAATTGTACATCAATGTACTAATATGTACAATCAGAATCAAGGAAAATCCTAATGCACCAGATAATAAATGACATACTGGACTCAACAAAAAAGAGGCTTCCTTCCCCGAATAAAGTAATCAAAGGAAAAATCGCATCGCGTAATTTTAAGGAATCCGTAAGAGCCCAAAAACACCAGATCCTTATCCCCGTCATCGCAGAGGTCAAACCCTCATCCCCGACGAGGTTCATCAGGGATGTCACCCCGCAGGATGCGGCAGACATCGCAAAACAGATGGAATCAGCCGGCGCGGCAGCCATATCAGTCCTGACCGAGCCTCAATTCTTTAAAGGAAGCGTAATGAACCTGGACAGTGTGCGGAGCGCTGTGAAAATTCCTGTTCTGCGAAAGGATTTCATAATTGATAAAGTCCAGATATATGAAGCAGAAAGCGATCTTATCCTGCTTATCGCAGGGATACTCGGCGACAGGCTGGATGATTTCGTAAACGAGGCTCTCGCAAGCGGTCGCGAGCCGCTGGTCGAAGTGCATAATATAAATGAGATGGACAAAGCCCTCTCCACGCGGGCAAATATTATCGGGATAAACAACCGCGACCTCACTACCATGAAAGTTGATATCTCAACAACTGAAAAACTGGCGCCGCTTGCTGGCGGAAAGATAATTGTCAGCGAAAGCGGGATATCCACACATGAGGATGCGGTGCGGATGCTTGATGCGGGCGCGGATGCTATCCTTGTCGGAACATCTATTATGCAGGGGAATATTTACGATAAGACTTACGAATTAGTACACGCTCTGGAAAGGTAAGAAAGGGACAATTTATATGAAACAGCAACTCAAATCCACAAAATTCGGCAAGTACGGCGGGCAGTTCGTACCTGAAGTGCTCATGCCTGCACTTACCGAGCTGACCGAACAATATGAAAAATACAAAGACGACCCGGCTTTTAATGAGGAATTGAACTATTATCTCAAGGATTTTGCAGGTCGCCCAACCCCTCTTTATCACGCAAAGCGGCTCAGCAAAGAATACGGCGTCAAGATCTATTTAAAACGCGAAGACCTCGTTCACGGCGGGGCGCATAAACTGAATAATACGCTCGGGCAGGCGCTTCTTGCAAGGTATATGGGCAAAAAAAGAATAATCGCAGAGACCGGGGCGGGTCAGCACGGGACTGCATGCGCTATGGCAGGTGCTACTTTTGGCATCAAGACCGAAGTTTACATGGGCGCCAAGGATACCGTGCGCCAGCGCATGAACGTGTACAGGATGGAACTGATGGGAACAAAGGTAATACCTGTAAAAGGAGGGTCGCAGACCCTGAAAGATGCCATTAACGAGGCTATGCGCGACTGGGTGGCGAACGTGGAAACCACGCATTACCTTATCGGCTCTGTGGTAGGACCACATCCTTTTCCTACGATCGTTCTCGATTTCCAGAGCGTGATCGGGAAAGCAGTGCGCGCCCAGATAATGGAAAAGAGGGGCGGTTCCCGGATTCGATTGTGGCGTGCACGGGCGGGGGAAGCAATGCAATGGGAATATTCCATCCCTTCATAGAAGAGGACGTTGACCTTTTTGCTGTGGAAGCAGGCGGCAGCGGAATGAAAGTAACAGATAAAGAAGCGCTCCATTCTGCCACTCTTTGCTCGGGCGAAGAAGGCATTCTTCACGGAATGCATACGAAGGTCCTGCAGAATAAATACGGGCAGATACTTGAATCAAGCTCGATAGCCGCTGGTCTTGATTATGCGGGTGTCGGTCCTGAGCTTGCTTATCTTGCGGATACCGGACGTCTCAAGCCGTGCAATTCAATGGACGCCGAAGCGCTTGATGCGTTCAACGACCTGTGCAGGCTTGAGGGGATTATCCCTGCCCTTGAATCGTCTCACGCTGTGGCTTATGTCAAGAAAGCGGCATCGACTGGCGAACTGGGCGATGTCGTGGTGATAAATCTTTCTGGAAGGGGCGATAAAGACCTTGAAACCGTTATGGGGATGAGAAAATGAAGATATCAGATAAGTTCAACGAGCTTAAAAAGAAAAAAAAGGGGGCACTGATAGCCTACATCTGCGCGGGAGACCCATCTCCCGACGCCACAAAGGAATACGTGACAGCGCTTGTAAGGGGCGGCGCGGATATAATCGAGCTGGGGCTTCCATTCTCAGACCCCACAGCCGACGGGCCTACGATCCAGGCTGGCATCGAGCGGGCGCTAAATGGCGGGATGACGCCGGATGTTTATTTCAGGACAGCAGGTTCTCTTAAAGTGCATATCCCTCTTGTGGTAATGACATATTACAACATCATTTTCAAAAGAGGGCTTGAGAAGTTCGTAAAGGACTGCGCTGCTTCAGGGATATCAGGGATTATAGTGCCGGATCTCCCGCCTGAGGAATCCGGAGAGCTTGCCGGGTTCTGCAATAAAAATGACGTTGACCTGATCTTCCTTGTTGCCCCGACGACCACGGATGAAAGGTTGAAACGCATCCTTACTGAGGGAAAAGGCTTCATTTACCTCGTGGCGCGCCTTGGCGTCACTGGGGCGAGGGCTGACGTTGCTGAATCGACGCGCGCCCTGATAAAAAGGGTGAAGACCACGACGCCTAAAGCTGTCGGGTTTGGCATCTCGAACGGAAAGCAGGCTGCTGAGATAATTCGTTCGGGTGCGGACGGCGTTATTGTAGGGTCTGCCTTTGTTGATATTATCGCAAGCGGGAAGGATGTCCCGGCAAGGCTTGAGGCACTGGCAAAGGACCTGAAGGAGGGAGCCGCGCAGGGATGAAGGTTTTTTTAGGTTTTATTGAGATAAAAAATATGAAAACGGGTCATTCGGTCTAAAGAAGGTTAAAACCGGAAGTTGCGACATCGCTGTTGAATATGATCCTTTTAGTTACGCTTGTTGCGTAAAAATCCTTATTTAGCATCATCTTCAAAAGCTGTATTCATATGCCTCGAATACATCGAAAGCCACAATGAATATTTTCCGGTTGACAGCAATCCGCTGTTAGGGAAAGAATCTTTATTTATATAATTCGAATCCTGTCCCAGTTCTACTGTATCTCCAAAATATATTCCCATCGTCCCTTTTTCATCAAAACCCAGCGAAATGTTAATTTGTTCGGACTCAGGATTCTGGACCGGAACAGATGTGATATACCTGACAATATTTTTCATATATCCTCTTTATCACAGCTCAAATAATGGTAAACTGCTTTTGAAATAGCTTCTTTGATAGAAGATTCTCCCGTTTTTTCCTTCAGGGCTACTACATCTTCCTGGGGTAGTACTGATTGAACGTGGACTATTTTCATTTTGTTTTCTCCTGAACGCGCCGGTGGATTCATTGTTATCATTATACTCATAATGATATTATAATGTATATAGTTTTCCATTTGAACTTCATAATAAATTAAATCTTATCAAACAAAATACATAAATATTATGTTTTAATAATTATTATCGTTTTTTTGATGCTGGTATTGGTTATTTTTACAATTTATCAGTTTAAATTCTTCATTTTTGATTTTAATTCAATATAAACAAATAAAAATTATGTTATGGTTACTGCAAAATAGATTATGTTTGCCATTATTTTAAACGAAAATATAATAACCCTTATAATCTAATAAGTAAACATAGATAATATTATATCCAGGGTATGATAATGAGAAATGACCTTGCAAAGATGTTGAATATTTAAATTTATTTAATAGATCTATTATGATCGGACGATTCAAGTACGATAATGAAATATTCTACGGTGAAATCAAAGATAACCGCGTTGTTGTAGCCAGAGATTTATACAACGATACGTTCTTACTGAGTGAACTCCAGATATTGCCGCCGGTACAGCCCACCAAGATAATATGTATAGGTCTTAATTATAAGGATCACGCAAGGGAACTTGGAATGGATATCCCGGATGAACCTGTGTTCTTCCTGAAACCCGTTACCGCTCTAATAAGTTCCCTCGGAAAGATAGTTTATCCAGAGGTCTCACATCAGGTAGATTATGAAGGTGAACTCGCGGTACTGATAGGCAAACGCTGCAAGAACATCAGCAGAAACGATGCAGGAAGCGTTATAATGGGGTACACCTGTTTTAATGACGTAACAGCGCGGGATCTTCAGAAGAAGGATGTTCAATGGACGCGCTCCAAAAGTTTCGATACCTTTGCCCCAATGGGTCCTTATATCGCAGACCCGGAGCTTGATGTGAGCGACCTTGCCATAAAAACGCGAGTTAACGGGCAACTTCGCCAGGATTCACGAACTTCTGACATGATATTTGATGTGCCTTATCTGATCGAGTTTATCTCGACCATTATGACACTTGAGTGGGGTGATGTCATTTCTACAGGAACGCCGGCTGGAGTAGGTGAATTGTTCGTCGGGGATGAGGTTGAGGTGGAAATTGAGAATCTCGGGCTGCTGAAAAACACCGTTGTTGGCAGGGATTGACAGGCAAATTATAAACATATTGAATTTCACCCCTTCTTTTTATTAGGTATGAAAATAATCAGGATATTAAAAGTCCTGCCAGGTGAATTAAATGTCGGAAATATATGATAATGTATGGGAAACCAGAAAACATAAACCGCCCAAGAAAGAAGAAACAAAGCTCATTGAGCCTAAAATGCCGTCGAGTGACCACGAAAGGCTAAAAGACAGCATAGAAAGGCGAAGAAAGTCTTATGGCATAAAATAATTGCCTTATTTCAGCGCTTTCTTCTTTCTTTTTAATCTCCCCAGTATCCTGAGCCACTCGACCATAAAGAGAACCAATCCCAAAAATGCCGCAAGTTCAAAAAACTTATTTGTGGTAGGATCCGGAGCATTTTTCCCAAAACCTTCAGAAAATTCATGGATTATCATAAAAAACCCCGCAATAAATATGAACAGGGTATTTCTATAAAAACTTCCTTTATCCGAAATTATTTCATCCGCGTCAGCTTCTACATTTAAGAATTTCCATGTCAATGTAATTTGAATTCCAATATATACTGCAACAAGGATTAATATTATGATCAGTCCATCAATAGTCCTGAAAAGAGTATAATCATCAATTATACTTCCGAATATTGTGTCCATGAAAGGAATGTTATGTTTTAATCACTTATAATCATTATGCATAACAAGAGGTTGTTTGAAACGGGTTGTAAGATGTTTTATGAGATATTGTCCGTAAACTATAAATACTATGTTCGCCTAATTACGAACTAATAGTGGGCAGGTAAAATACTTTTTTACACCACCACCATAATCCCAATCTGCCCACTATCCTCCTTTTGCTCCATTTGAAATATACGTTGTATCATTTAAAAAATATGTGACTTCTAAAAATGGTATACGAATTTGGAATGATAAGGCAGGACGGATTGACATAATCGAAATGCATAGGACGGGTTTATTAATTCCAATTTGGATGATAATAATTACCATAATAATTAATTTTTCCAATAGAAATAAAGGGGTTGAATAATAAAGAAAATTATAAATGCTCCTCGCCACCCTGCCAGGTCTGGACATTACATTACTATTTTTCCCGGTCCCTGGGACAAAATTCATTTTTTCCGTCAGTATTAAATACGATAATAACATTATCTTTTTTAGTGATTAATGTAAATGGCGACTTTTATGAAGATCACTCCGGGACTCATATTATTGTTCGTCCTGAGCGCGGGCTGTACCGGTGAAAAGGTTTCCGGATCAGATAGAACCGCATCAGTCCGGGATATGACAACTCCTGAGATAACCCCGCAAGAAACCAGGGTTCCCGCGGCTACAACAGTAAAATTTTCACTTAAAAGCACGGGTTTCCAGGAAGGAGGGACCATCCCGTCAAAGTACACCTGTGATGGAAAGGATGTTTCCCCACCCCTTTCATGGTCTTTGCCGGGAGGTGTAACATCCTTTGCTTTAATAGTTGATGATCCCGACGCACCCGGTGGTGTTTTCACACACTGGGTACTCTTCGATCTTCCACCCAATATTACGGTTCTGCCAGAGGGTGTACCCAAAACAGGCAGGCTTGACGAAGGAGGAATCCAGGGAAAGAACGATTTTGGCGAAATAGGTTATAATGGTCCATGTCCTCCGGCAGGAAAGCCCCATACTTACAGGTTTATCCTTTATGCACTGGACCTGGAGCTGAATCTGAAGCCGGGGGCAAATAAACAACAGGTGCTAAAGGCGATGGAAGGTCACGTTCTTAGTAAGTCTGAAATCGATGGAAAATACGGAAGAAGATGAAGGATCATAATTTGCATTAAGGCATCGGCTTTTCAAATTCTGACACTGGTGGGTCTTCAAAGAAAATATTCCTGTTCCTCTCTGCCACTTTTATCATCAATTTTCCGATGACGATCCCTACTATAATCCCGGCAATCACGTCACCCGGATAATGCACGCCTACGTACACCCTGCTGAGAGCCACGACAAACGAAAATGCATAAAGATATTTGCCATACTCAGGATGGAACCTCGAAACAACCGTAGAGGCAAGAAAGCTCATTTCGACGTGACCTGAAGGAAATGAAGGATCAAATTCGGTAGGCGTAAGTAACCTTGTGGAATCTATCACGTCATAAGGTCTTGCCCTGTCGATGATAAATTTAATCGGATATGTGACGAGCGCCCCCACGCCTATACTCACAGCGAGAAGCAGCGCCAGTTTTCTTTCGTTCTTCATCCAGAAATAGACAATAAGAAGAAACCAGAAAACATATGTAAACCACCTCAAGGCGGGAAAGACCGCATCAAATAGGGGATTCGTGAGATCATGGTTTATATAAAGGAAAGCGGCGCTGTCCACAGATTCAAGGTATTCAAGTATCATTTTTCACATCGTAGCACTGTACCCTCTCGGAAAGCTCAAGAATGATATCAGCCGCCCTTTTTGTCCCGTTCATCCGTTTTGCCATTTCGCTATACTGTCCCGCCCTCTCCCTATAATTTCCATTTTTCAACAGTATATGGATCTTTTCAAACAGGGACTCAGGACTCAAAGAGTCATAATCCAGTGTTTCGCATACCCCGAGTTCCCTCATTCGCGCCGCGTTGCTCTCCTGTTCTATCTGTCCCTTATCCGGGATGAGCAGGGAAGGTTTCCCAAGTGTCATTATCTCCATAGCCGTGCTGTGACCTGCCTGGGTGACGATAAGTTCCGCGGCATTCATGTATGCTGAAATATCCTCCGCAAATTCCGATAGAATGACATTTTTCGGGATATTTTCACTTTTGAATTTTGTAAAAATCAGGAATTTCATATCCGGGAACCTGTCTGCTATTTTCAGTATCCCTTCAAAGATAGGAAGCCTGTACGAGTGCCCTCCAAGTAAAGCAAGTACAAAGGGCATATCGATCTCAACATTGTTCCCCTGCGCCCGGAATTTTTCAGATACTACCGGACCGACAAAGATTTGTTTTTTCATGATATTCCTGTTCCTGCTTAAAGTGTTAATGCATACCGTATCCGGTGCGGGGAAATCAGGTATCAGGACATTTTCAGTAAGCGCTGTCAGGGTTTTAAGCGTCATATCCACAGGTTTTCCGATAAGCTTTAAAACAAAATTTGAATCCCTGAAAAAGGGTTCAATGCTTGTCTGGTTCGAGATCAGAACACATGGGATGCCAAGCTTCAAAGCGCAGATAACAGCTGCGTTTCTCCCGTCCGCCACCACGCACGTTGCATTGAAATCCTCAATTATCATTTTTTCATCGGAAATTATTCTTGAAAAAAACAGGGCTGTATTTTTACTTTTCAATATCGTGGCTTTAAGATCAAAAGCTCCTTCATTCCCGACCATTTCGAATTCCCTTTCCACCTCGACAGAATTAAAATCATTTTTAAGGCGGGAAAGGACATAACCGTAGCCTCCCATAAGGACATCTGCGCCAGAATCCGAGAGCATCCCGGCGACTGCCATAGCCCTGCTTGAGTGACCATACCCTTCGCCGCAGACTGAAAAATATATCCTGTGGTGCATTCTAATTCTTCTGGAAACGCCTTGACAGAAGTATCGCTATCAGTACCGCCACCGCGCCAACTGCCGGGGTTTTTTCCACAGCCGCTGGAGTCCGGGCAGTTTCGGGCAATACAGTCTCCGGTATATATGGAGTAATTGCCGGTTTGATCGGGGTATTACTCATCGGCACTGCATGGGAATCCAGCACGATTAAAGTTTTTGCGACCATTTTTGCATAGGCGAACTGGTTTATTTTTTGATATGGGTCCTGCATGGTCTCGGCATACTCATACGCGCTTACGGCGAGGGTAGGCTCGATTCCAGCAAGCCTGTCTTCGTTGATAGCCGCTTTCGCATCGTCCTGGCTCTTTTGTACCTTCCCCTGCGCATCGGTCAGTCCCATAAAACCTATGATAGTGCTGGCTTTCACAGAACCCTGGAGAGAATCAAATATCGCTCCGGAATAATACCCGCGCTGCATCTCGTTCTGTGCATTGGTCAAATCATCCGTTGAACCGCTTATGACGGTAGGATGCGCACTGCTTTCAGACAGCAGTTCCTGCATATACGTATTGATGGATTGCGCCTGGCTCAGGTACCATCCTGCCCGGTCTTTTAATATTTTTTCAGGCACAGCTTTCCCCGGGGTTGAAAGCGTAAGCCACCAGCTCGCAGTTCGCGCCCTCTCGTTTGCAAAAGCAAGCCCGTAAATTTTATCGTCCGTGTTATTCAAATTTTTCGCCTCCTCCAGCCTCAGCTTTGAAGTGGTTATGCGTGATTCAGCAGCTCCAACAGCACCAACGTCAGATACGCCCCCGGATTTGAAAAGATCAAGTTCGCTCTCGGATTTGTTTATCTGGGTTTCAACCTGGTTTATGATATCAGAAACATACTGGTCCTTATCCGCGGCGTTCCCGTACCCGTAAATCCACTGGGCTGTGCGGATGTTTATAATGGAATTGAAATATAGGGATGTAGCGGCATAGTATTTTTTGGCATCATACATATTGTCAGCCTGGGTGATGATATCTTTTGCATCCAGAATATACCGGCTCTTTGGCGTTTGTGCCTCCGTTTGATTATACTTATCACTTGCTTCTTTCTTAAGGTTCGTGGCAAGCGGTTCAAGAAGACCGATATACCCCGGAGTGATCACAGTGCCGTTAAATCCGGGTCTTGTGATATCGTGACCTGTAAATATCTTTACGACTTCCTGTATCGTGCCCACTTCCTTTACTGTGACGTTAAGCTCTTTTCCCAGCTTCAACACATCAACCGTCTCTACAACGTCATTTGAAATGATCGTTGACCCGTGTGCTCTTGTAATGAGTTTTGTCAATGTGACCGTGCCCTGTCCTTCAGGTACAAGGAAAAGTGTGTAATTCTTTGCCGCAGCAGCTTGAAGCTTGTACGGGATACCGCCCACAGGACCTATGGACTCATCCGGGTTTATCATGCCGGTCATCACAACATCAGGCTTTATCGTCCAGTTCTCTATCGCAGCGATGGTCGCCACTGTGAGAGCCCCGCCTGCTGAAGGACCGCCTATGATAGGCGAACTGATATCGATAATATAATAAAAATCATATGAGCGCTGGTCTATTCCCAGTACGTCCGATGCGACCATGGCAGCAAGGCGCGCCGAACCCTGAAGGTCAACCTGAGTGTAGGGGCTCGTATCCACGAAAACATGACCTGTTCCGTTAGTTGCTATCACCCTGGTGAAAAGCAGGACACCCTGATCCCCGTCCGGCGAGGTGCTGTCAGCCACGAGAGGGACTGTGACGCCTTCTTCCAGACCGTGTGCTATACCTGTAGTAACTATGAGTATTAACAATACCCGTAAGAATTTGTTTATCAATTTACTCACAATACACATATATTGGAGTGAATACTTAAAACCAGTGGAAAATATGGAACTATCCGACCCCTATAACATAACCTACAAAGGCATATACGCAGTTGCCGACAGGAAGAACGAGCATGTTGAGATTATGGAACATTCAAGCTGCTACGGCGGTTCGGCATGGGCGCTGTACCATTATTCCAAAAGCCCTCTTGTGATCAGGGGGCGTGCAGTCGGGGACATGATGCGCTACCTTGTAAGGATAGGAAGCATCCCTCTTGACCTGCGATCATCGGTCGCTGCTGCGGGTATTGAATCCGTTATCGTGGACGGTGACGAGATAGAGATAACTTACAGCGGTCTTGGCGGGGGCGGCGTGGGTGCGACAACGTGCAGGGCTTATGCCGCAGGCGTCCTTCGCTGCCGGCTTTCCGAATCCGGAGGCGGCAAGAGGGCGAGCGGCACGATAGTCGTTCCGAGAAGAGAGCGCGTCCTTGTGGGAATTGACAACACCGATTCTAAAGAGGTCGGGGCAACGTGGACTCTTGCTCATAACATAGCGACTGCCGTGGATTCACTTGAGCGCAAATACATTTCACATACCCTTGTCCAGTTGTTCCCTGTGCCGGAAAAGACACAGAATTGTGTGGGAACTGTGCTCGAATTCGCCTGCACCCGGGGCGCGAAAAAAGAACTGCTTGACACAATTTGTGAGGGGCTTGAAAAATACAGCGTTTCGAATGAAACCGGCATGGTAGCACTTTCTGATTTTGAGGCTTCGGCGCTTATGGAATACAGCAGGCTTTGCAGGAGCAGGATGATAACGAAAGAACTGGCGATAGAAACAGCCCGTGATAACGGTGTTGAAATATGCATCGACGGCAAAGGCATCATTGGCGCGCTTGCGGCTATCCCCTGGTTCTCGCGAAATGACGAGTCGGTGGTGTTGTGAAAAACGATGTGACTGGTTTGGAAGCTGCGGTTTTCGCGCTTCTGGACTGTAATGTCAGAATAGTGACTGGCGTCCCCGGCTTTCCGATAACTGACCTGATGGAGAACATAAGAGGAAAAATAAAAAATGAATGGTCTGTCAACGAAAAGGTTGCACTTGAAATAGCACTCGGTTCTTCAATTTGCGGTGAGCGAAGCGCGGTTATTACAAAGCATGTCGGGATGAACATCCTCGCGGATACGCTCGTGAGTTCCCCCACACATACGATAGGCGCAGGCGTGGTGATATTTGCAGGAGACGACCCCGGAATACAAAAATCCCAGAATGAGCAGGATTCGCGGTTCTACGGGCTTGTGGCAGAAGTCCCTGTATTTGACCCTTCAACTGCGCAGACGCTTTATTTGAGCATCGTGAATGGTTTTGAACTGTCCGAAAAGATGCACGCTCCCGTAATTATCAGGCTGACCGACAGGCTCCTGAAAAGTGAGGGCAGTATTAAAAGAACACGCATATCCCCGCATCGTGCAGGTTTTGATAAGAAAATATGGGAACTTACCATGCTTGGCAAGCATCAGCGATTTCACCTGGAGTCATATCCTGAAATGATCAGGTTTGCTGAAGCCTCAAAGCTTAACGATTATCAAAAAAGAGGCAGGAACGGTATAATTTCATCGGGTTTCCCTTCATCGCTTGTCGAATCAGCCATACCTGAAAATGTTTCGCACCTTGCCCTTAGTGTGGTGAATCCCCTGCCACTGGCTCTTATCGACCGGTTTATCAGTGAACACGAGCACGTCCTTGTGGTGGAAGAGACAGAACCTGTTATCGAAAAACAGCTCTCGAACCGGGTTCTCGGAAAACTTACGGGGCATATTCCTTACGGGGTTGTCGAGGAGGGTAATATCAGGACGGCTATTGAGAATTTTGGAAAGGGCTCAATAGAACGTATTATAATACCGCAGACAATAGCTGAAAGGGGCGCGCGCCTGGTCTGTGAGGACTGCCCCTATCTGCCGCTTTATGATGCTGTAAAAGAGACTGGCGTCCCGGTCGCGGGTGACCTTGGCTGCTCCATCCTTACATCTGCGCCCCCGCATTCACTTCTTGACGCGGCGTTCTCGCTTGGTTCATCTGTTGGCACGGCATGCGGTTTCAACAGGAAAGGCATCGCGATTGTGGGGGATTTCGGGCTTGCTCATTCGGGGATCGCGGGACTTATCAACGCAGTCCACAACGACCATGAACTTGTGGTAATAGTGTTACAGAACGAAGTGGCTGCCATGACCGGGGGGCAGGAAGCGCCTGATTTAACGGGGCTTGTCAGCTCTTATATCAGGGATACTGAGATAATTGACCTGCCTGCTGATATTGATCTTAAAAAAATACTGCGTGAGAAACTTGGAAAAAAGGGGATCTCGGTTATTATTGCAAAGGCGAAATGTCCGAAATTTGGAAATGTTGAATATATCTGAAACCTTTATTCGTACCCCAGCGCATCCTCAATCCTTGTGATCTCAGGACCAGTGGTATCTTCCCCTGCCACGTATCCCTTGCTGTTGGCAAGGATGCCTGAACCCACAAGATGCGAGCCGAAATTTACTGTCCCGATATCGACGGGGAGGTGAAAAAGTTCTTCCAGTACTGCTATCTCTCTGGCACTGGTTTTCGGATGCACAAGTACTCCTTTGTTCGTTGCTACGCCTGCCATTCCGACGGTCTTTAACCCTCCGATCGTGCCTCTCATGACATCAACGCCAAGCGCTTTCTCTATCGCCCCTACCGCTTTATCTGAGAGATCGGGATGCACGAGCGCAGCGTTATCATTTGCAAGGATAAGGTTCCCGGAAGTGTTCAGGGCTCCGGACAGCCTGGCTGCCCTGGTGTATTTCCTGATCTTTCGGATCTCACGTTCCAGGATGAAACCCGCGGCAATGACACCGTTGCTATTACCGCCAATAAGAGAGCCGACTACCGAGCTTCCGCCTACTGAAACGCGTACGGCTGTAACATCAAGTGAAACTTCAAGGTCTTTCAGTGTATCA
>CABMHZ010000130.1 GCA_902386115.1 uncultured archaeon
CGAGGTTGATGAGATATGGCTGCGTGATGGTATCCGAGATACCCTTTAGTGTATCTGATATGAACTGGTCCATAACTGCGAATGCCGGGTCGATCGGGAGATTAGGCACATAGTCAAGTAATCTGTTGTTGTCCAGCACGATTACCGTATCTGCACAGTTCCTCAGGTCGTCAAGTCCTTCTTCTGCTTTTACCATCCTTGCGCGCTCTACCCTGAACGGGCTTGTGACCATGCCGATCACAATTGCGCCCTGGTCCTTGGCGATCTGCGCTACAACCGGCGCTACGCCTGTGCCTGTTCCTCCGCCCATGCCTGCCGTGACAAAGACAAGGTTTGCGTCCTTGAGCACGTCTTCGAGCGTTCCGCGCGCAAGTTCTGCGGCTCTTCTCCCTATCTCAGGGAATCCGCCTGCGCCAAGACCTCTTGTTATCGATTTTCCGACAAGTATCTTCTTATCCGCCTGGATGATATCAAGGTGGATCTTATCAGTATTTATGGCGATGGTTTCAGCGCCTGCTACGCCTATGTTAAAAAGACGGTTCACAGTGTTATTGCCGCCGCCGCCGCATCCTACCACAACGATCTTTGGAGTACCGAAGTCATCGACTTCTTCACCGGCTCCAGCCACGGCTTTCTTCATCGACTGTTCCTTTTCTGCCATTTTTAATGCATCTTGTACAAATGATTCCATATTCATCCCCTTCTATTGGATATTATTGTTTTTCCTTCATGTTCAGGAAACTTCCGGCAGCTTTTGCCTGTTCCTGAGCCTTTTCGAATAATTGTATTCTGCCTGCCAGCTTCTCGCTTCTCTGATCGATTAAATCCCTTATAGCCGTCCTGATTGCTTCACTTGCGGACGGAAATTCACCTAATTCGACAAACCTGTCGATCATTTTTAATTGCTGTTCCGGGAGCCTTAGTGTTACTCTCTGCATTTCCATTATTGTATCTCCCTCTGGTAGGAGGCTAAGTGGCATACAATCGTCTGCTTATTGTAAGACATATGTATGCCACTTGTCTGACAGTAAGTCTGGCATCAAAGTATATAAATCCATCGCAAATAAATATATTTAGTTGGGTATGAATATTACGCCGTTAAAAAATGACCAATGAATTTTGTAACCGACAAAACTTTAAGCATTGTTGCAGTGTAGAGGCTTGAAAGTGATACGATGCAGATACTGCTTATTCATTCGGATTTCATAGAATACGAGACAAAGAGAAGTACTCCGGTCGCTGAGAAAATAGATGACAGCCTCAAAAAAGGAAGGATGGAAGAGGCTTTGACGGTTTTTATCGCAGTTGAAAAAAGCGATGAGGAAAACATCGAATTTGCTGCGCAGCAGACCGCTATTGAGATTAAGAAGGTTACAGAACAGGTGAAAACGGAAAGGGTCATGCTTTATCCATACGCGCATCTCAGTTCAAGCCTTGCGTCGCCCACTCTTGCGGTCGAAGCTCTCAAAAAGCTTGAAAAATTGCTCAAAGAAGCTAAATTCGAGGTCAAGCGGGCGCCATTTGGGTGGTACAAATCCTTTACCATTAAATGCAAAGGACACCCCCTTTCAGAGCTTTCAAGAACGATCAGGCAGGGCGAGCAGAAATGCATCACCGTAATCACTGAGAAAGAGGAAGTGGTCTCAGAGGCGTTGAAATCAGAAGCTAAAGCCACATCGTACTGGCACATCCTGACACCGGACGGTGAACTGTTGAAACCTGAGGAATTTGATTTTGCGGGACATGATAATCTTAAGAAATTCGTGAATTATGAGATACATAAGAGCAGGGCTGTTGATAAGATACCCCCGCATGTGGAACTCATGAGGCGGCTTGAGCTTGCTGATTATGAGCCAGGTTCAGACTCCGGGAACATGCGCTTTTACCCGAAAGGAAGGCTTGTGAAGAGCCTGCTTGAGAACTATGTGCTTGAAGAGGCTGCGAAAAAGGGCGCAATGGAAGTCGAAACGCCCATAATGTACGACATGAACCACCCCACGCTGAAGAAATACCTTGACCGCTTCCCTGCGCGGCAGTACTCGATTGAGGCTGACAAGAAGATGCTCTTCCTTCGTTTTGCGGCGTGCTTCGGGCAGTTCCTGATGAACCACGACATGACGATATCGTACCGGAACCTTCCACTACGAATGGTGGAACTCACACGGTACAGCTTCAGGAAAGAACAGAGCGGCGAGCTTGTGGGACTGCGGCGCCTGCGGGCTTTCACAATGCCTGACATGCATACGCTGTGCAGGGATATGGACGGGGCGGTGGCACAATTTAACGACCAGTACAATATGTGCATTAACGTGCTGTCGATGATCGGGATTACTCTTGACGATTATGAAGTGGCTATACGGTTCACGCGGGATTTTTATGAGGAGAACAGGGATTTCATAGTGAACCTTGTAAAGACCGTGAACAAGCCAGTGCTTATTGAACTCTGGGACCAGAGGTTCTTCTATTTCGTGCTTAAGTTCGAGTTCAACTACGTCGATGCGATGAATAAAGCCAGCGCGCTCTCCACAGTCCAGATAGATGTCGAAAATGCCGAGAGGTACGGAATAAAATATATCGATTCTGACGGATCGGAAAAAAGACCTTTTATCCTTCACTGTTCTCCCAGCGGCGCCATTGAGCGCTGCATCTATGCCCTGCTTGAGAAGGCGAGCATGAACTCGGAGAAGGGTATTGTCCCCATGCTCCCGGTCTGGCTGTCCCCGACGCAGGTGCGGGTTATTCCTGTAACTGAAAAGCACATGGAATATGCGCAAAAGGTGGCAGGAGAGATGAACGGCAGGGTGGATATCGACGACAGGGAGGAAACCGTGGGCAAGAAGATACGGGATGCAGCGAAGGAATGGGTTCCATACGTGGCTGTTGTAGGTGATGAAGAGGTGATTAGCGGCGGAATTACGGTTACCGTAAGGAGCGAATCAGTCCCGAATAAGCCTTTGAACGTAAAAATGACAGTGCAGGAACTGAATGAGAGAGTTTCGAAAGACATTGCTGGATACCCGTTCAAGAGAAACCCGCTTTCCACGAATCTGTCCGCAAGACCAAAGTTCGTATAGCGAAAGCTTTTATTACAGTAATGCGTCAGAGAGCAAAATTATTATTTAAGGATTTACGATTCAAGAGGATAAAAACATGAGATGGCAAGGCAAATCAACCCGCAAATATACAGGCGGCAGAATAATAAGTGCAAGAAGCAAGCAAAGATTTGAACTCGGCGGGGATGAGGCGAACACTCATCTTGGCGAAAAGATCTCCAAGACCGAGAGGACATTGGGCGGGACAGACAAGGTACGATTATTGAGGGACTCAATGGCAATAGTCATAGACCCGGCGACAAAGACCGCAAAAAAAGTAAAGATCGAGACAGTAACCGGAAACCCGGCAAATACTCACTACGTCAGGCGAAACATCATAACGAAAGGCGCTATTATCAAGACCGAACTTGGTTCAGCGCGCGTGACGAATAGACCCGGGCAGGAAGGCAGCATTAACGCAGTGCTGGTTTCAAGCTGAATAACCCGGCATATTGTCGGGAACTCTTTTTTTCTTGGATTTTTAGCTATTTTTTTGACTTTCTGTATAAAATCTTGATTTCAGCGTTCTTAAACCCTAACTCCGCCTTATTTAGGTGACTTCATTTCTAAATAGCTCACCGCAGAGAACGCAAAGGGCGTAAAGGCTATAAAAATTGTTCTTTGCGTACTTTGCGCCCTTTGCGGTGTTTGAATATCTATTGAAGGTCATACAATACTTTAGTCAAGCTTTGATTGTTATTGAGTAAACACAATTTTTTGGATATAACGTAAAGTAGGCAGAGTTACGGCTTAAATTCATTTCTTTGTTATTGTTGTGCGCCTTGATTTCACTACAATTTCTTTTTCTGTCATTCTGGAGATCCTGAATAAGAAGGTTTACATAGTAAGAGATAATTAAGAGTTATTGTAGTGATATATGGAGCGGTTCGAAGAAATAAGGAAAAAAGCCCTGGAATTGTTCGACCAGCGGAAAATCATCATGCCAACCCATGCAGTCAGAAGAATGACTGAAAGAAACATACTGTCTTCAGAAATCAAACTGGTACTGCTTCACGGTTCACTGTACAAACAAGAAACCGATAGTTGCGGCGATACAAGATACACCCTGCGCGGATGGGATTATGAAGGGGGGAACATTCGCATTACTTTCGTAATCAAAGAAGCGCTGATAATTATAACTGTAATCCGAGAGGAAGAGATATGAACGAGATAGAAATAAACTGTATCCAGTGCGGAACAAAGACAAGAGAAGTTGACAATATAACCTTCACTGCAACCGTGGAGGGAAGAGAGATCGTCATCACCAGGCTCACCGGTACCCGCTGCCCGACATGCGGGGAGGAATACCTGGGAGCGGATTCCCTTGACAAAGTGGAAGAGATCACGAAAAAATTCAGGAAACCTAAAGTGGTTTTCAAGCGCAAGATAACAACGAGCGGCGGCAGGCGGGTTCTCGGGATTCCCGATGAGATCGACAGGGCACTGGGAAAGAAAGAGAACGCTGATATCTGGCTTGAAGGCGATAAGATAGTGGCTGAAGTGTATTGAATGCTTTTTTATCTTATCGTCAAAGGGCGCTATTATCAAGACCGAACTCGGTTCAGAGCGCGTGACGAATAAACAGAGCAGGAAGGCAGCATTAATGCAGTGCTGGTTTCAAGCTAATATATCCGGCATATGTTGGGAACTGATTTTCATCTTATTTTTGACTTTCTGTAATATCGCTTGTTATCTTAGCGTTCATAAAATAATACATACGCAATCTATATACTTTGTATGAAATCATAAAAGTTAATTTTTAATCTTCTGCACAAAGTTTAGAAATTGTCCTATTGGATGAAAACGGGTATATCTCAAGTCCAATGCAGAATTCTTCAATAAGATTTGTTATCTGTTCATGATTATTTTTTTTCATAATGATATTTCTTTTTATATACGTTACTGATCCCCCACCGTAGTAAATAATTTCAAGATTTTTCTCCCTACATAATTTTTTAAATTTATCTTCTAATGGTTTTATTTCATCCAATCTTAGATCGCCATAATCCAATGTGATACAAAGTGGTTTACTATATTCTTTCCAAAAATCAAGCCAGATACCAAAAAATAATACCCATTGGTTATTCGAGTTTATCAAATAGAATCCGTATTCATGACCGGTCTCATTGTAATAACGTCCAGTTATGTCATCTTGTTTTATATCGTAACCTCTGTTGTATAATTCTCTTTTGACATTATACACGATATCCATCGGTTTGCTAATTATTTCTGCAAGTTCTTTATTAAATAAATTTTTTATATCATTATAATTGATAGTAATTGTTTTCTATAATACCAAAAAAATGAATAAGGAATCTATAATATTCGTAAAACAATGTATTTATTTCATTCAACTCTTCCTTTTTAAAAGATTCGATGTATTGATTCCAATAAATGATTGGTGTAAATATCTCAATTGCCGAACTTCTTTTAAAACTTGATACTTGGTTTTTGTAATCATTTTCATAGGTATAATCTTTAGGTGCTATTAAGACTAAAGCCTTAAACGATTTTTTACTTTCTTTGGCAAGATATTCAAGATATCCGAGTGGTTGATTGTCAGTTAAGGTAGTATTTTTTATTTTGATTTCAATGATTACATCAACTTCAGCATTTTTTATTACTAAATCAAAATTCCCATATTGGCCATTATTATCATTAATTTTAAAATGTTCATATTTAACTCTGGAGATATGGAATCCATTGTTTTTTAGCAAGCTCAATAATAATTTTCTTACAACTTTAAATCTTAAAAAATCATGAAATAATTTTGTGAACGCTCTTTCATCATCCCCAACCATATCCAAAAAGATATTATCTGAATTTACCATATAGATGCTCTCTTTAAATTGTTCTTTAGTGCGTGTCTGGCTGTCGCAACGACACCCTTTTATTTACTCGATTATGAAGTAATCATTGTAAAGCTTCTGAATATAATTATACCAATATTGTATATTCGTATGCGGTTTTACCTCTGGAGTAAAAGACCATTCTATTTTTGTTATTATATCAGATTTAGTATATCCTTTAATTATTTCAGGTCTTGAAGACTTATCTTTATAATATCTTAAAAACGACGTGCTATTTTTCCAAGATAAATGATAGAGTACTTTATCATTAATTTTTGGAGCATATATTATTAAAACACCTTTTGATGCATCAAGTGGATTTTTTAGACAGTTTAATTTACCTGAATTTGAGATTGTCGGAAAAGCTGTTAACTTTCACCAATTCAAGATAACATCATAATCCTTGCAGCCAACTTTTCTCAAGAAAAACATTACGCATCGAAGCATTTATATCCTTTAGATGCTTTTATTA
>CABMHZ010000131.1 GCA_902386115.1 uncultured archaeon
GACCATCTCTAGCATGTGGGGGTTGATCCCCGCCTGTTTGAGGACTCTTTTGAACGTTACTTCATGCAATCGCGGTGAACACGCAGCCATTACGATACGGTCAAGCTTATGTTCAGCTATGTCCTTTTTTATCTGCTCCTGCCCCGAATCCCCTCATGCGAATTGTATATCCATTGCTACGTCTACGTCTTTTAATCTTTCAGCATGTCTCCTCACGTCCTCGACGTCAATGGTTCCCGCTATGTTCGACCCGCAGTGGCAGATGTATACGCCTGTTGGCATTATTTACCGAATCCTTAATTATTATTTTACTGTTAACAACATTCTTAATCTTTCTCTATACTATCGGCGCAAAACCGGCGTTTCCCCTAATAAATGACTTTTTTGCCATAGCGTGCTGAATACCCGCAATGGCATTTATTATCTTCTTTTCTTTGTAAAGCCTCATGATTCCATGTTTTATTTTGGAGCAATACCTGAAAGCTTTGATATATTTCCTGCATATTTGTTAGTATATTTACGAATGATTGCTTATATATCTTATTGAAGAAAATTAGTGGATTTGGCATTTGTAGAAGATTTAACAGGTCATTTGCCGGCGATATATCTTATCAGGAACCGGGGTCGCAATCCCACGATGTTAAAAAGATTGGCAAGGATAAAGACCACGGTCAGCCTGACCTTTCCGTGCTTCAAATACCGCCTGGGGGAAGTAAATATGAACCTGTCTATCTGCCTTAGTTTGCCGTATTTTTTTGCTTTATAGCAAAGTTCAACATCTTCAAGGATTGGTATATTGTCATAACGACCTATCTTTTCAAAAATATCCTTTCTCAGGAATATCCCAAAATCACCAAAGAAGATCCTGGTCAGACCTGCCCGCAAATTCCCGAATGCGCTGTTTAATCTCAGGAAGAGGTCAGAATCATAAAAAGCATGCCTGAAACCCCCGCCAATGATGCCATTCCTGTAAATCTCCTTCTCTATAATCGCCAGGGAATCCTTCTGTATAAAACAATCTACATGGAGGAATAGCAGGATATCACCACGTGCTGCCTCTGCGCCTTTGTTCATCTGGATGGCTCTTCCCCTTTCTGCAATGAGAAGTCTTAATTTTCCATGAAATTCATTTCTGCAATTTTCTACTTCTTTTAAAGTCCCGTCTGTACTCCCGCCATCTACCAGTATCAGTTCAAAGTCTCCCTGCACTTTATTCAGATGAATGAGAAATGGTCTTACGTAGCCCTCTTCATTAAGTATCGGAGTGATTATCGATATCATGAACTTTCGATTAAAAGAACCTTCATATATTTAAAAACTTATATGGTAATATAGTGGGAACATGAAACCTGACCTGAATAAATGGATGACAGCCGGAACCGGCATTTTCATAATGGGCGCTCTCTGGTTATTATTCTGGCTTGGTCCTGCGTTTTTCCTCTTTGTAAAAGATCCCAGGTGGGGACATAATTTCGTCATCCCCATAGTTTTTATGACCGTAGGTGCAGCATATCATTTTAAGTCAATAGCCTGTGATTTTGTGGCTGTCATCTCAGCTTTTGTGGTTACCATTCCCACGCTTCTTGCCCTGTGGTCATGGGAAACCGCATTGATGCTTGCAGGACTATTATTCGGGATCGAAATAATTCTTTACCTGGTAGAGAACAAAGTCGGGGAAATTATCAATCCCGCACCGCGGCTGAAAGCATGGCTTATGATACACCTTTTGAACTTTTCTTACATCGGGCTTCTTCACATGCCGTTGATCTTTTTTATCAGCAGGTGGTCAAATCCCGGCGCTTTTGCAACTAATCTGCCTGAGGAACATGATATTCCAACGACTATCTTCAATGCCATGCTTATTGTACTTGTCCCGCTGGCTGCGATGGAGAGATATGTTAAGACCCTGGGCGGATATGCGGTCACGAAAATTGGTTTTATCTGGTCGGTCTTGATGATAATAATCCCGCTTGTTGTTATTAATGTGGTAAAATAAAGGCTGGATAAAATTATCCGAGCCTATTCAGGGATTTCCCTTGAAGCCGACTCATTCAACAGTGTACGGTCAAAGAAGTTTACCATCTCCCTGAAAGCATCCTTAGCTGCAAAACTATCTGAAAGCTGACCGTTCACTACCATGAACCCGTGTTGCTGACCCTCATAGACTTTAAGCTCAAAGTATTTACCTGAAGCATTCAGTTCCCCGGCATATCGATAAATATCTGTAACAGGACTGAATTGATCGTGAGTGCCGTGGATCATCAGCATGGGCGCCTTCAACTGCCAGATATAATTTGCTGGCATGGACTGGTTGGCAAATCCGGTTGAATAAGGGAAGCCATACCAGGCAACCCCGGACTTGAATTCTGTCATCTGCGGCAGGAATAGCATCGTGTACCTCCCGCCTGCACAGAATCCGGTAAGTCCCAGCCGATTTGCATCAACGTCTGTCCTTGTTCCAAGGTAAGCCACGGAGTCCTTTATCAGACCTCCTACAACTTCATCAGGAGGGGTCTTGTTGAAGGTCTGCCATTCCGGAGCGATCACAACGTAACCTTCACGGGCAAAATTATCAGTCAGGTTCAGGTAACCCGGTTCAAGACCGTTAAAGGAATGGATGAGCACAACAGCAGGATTTTTTGCGTTCCCAACAGGGGCTGCAATATAAGCAGGATATATCAGGTTCCCGCTCACGATCTGCACAGTTGCAGTCTGTATTTGAACCTCTGTTGTACTTCGATCGATTTTCTCAGTGCATCCTGAGATTGCAATCATGCTTATTATCAATAAGCCTATAATTAATATTTTCATAGTTATCCTTCCACTTTAGTTATCTTGCTGTCCGCCTGCATGCACATTTGATCAGTATCCGCCGCCTCCGCCTCCCCCGGTATAGCGAGGAATAATTGTTATCTGATATTCAGGCGAGTAAATATCAGTGCCGTCAACTAATGCATAAGCCCTGAAATAAATAGGACCTCCACCTGCTGGAGCTGTAAGGTCGGTCCTGAATGTCCCCGGGGTTTGACCGGTCTGCATTATGCTGGTTCTGGGATAATCTGTGATATTTCCACTCCCACTTTTATAGCCCCAGAGTATCATGGTTTTGCTGATTGTCCCGGGTGTGCCACCCGATACTTCCCAATTTATGGTGAAGTTAGATTCCCCTGTCACGCTTGTGGAGTAAAATGTTATATTGAGCGACGGCTTGACCGGGATTTCGGATCTGGTTGGGGGAACAGGCGTTGGCTCGGGTGTCAGTGTTGGCGTGGGTGTTGTGGGCGATGAAGTAACTTTCTGCGGCGCGCTCGTGCATCCTGAGATGATCAACAATAATAGTATTGCAGAAAATGCAATATAATAGGTTATTTTTCTCCTAATCATAAATTCCCCATGATTATTTATCTAAAGATATATTTATAATCTCCTGCTAGTAAAATAATCCATATTCAAAGTTAATTATTATTTTTAGAAAGATTTTCAATTATCAATTGAACGCCTAATACACATTTTCAAGTGAAATTCTGGCTTAACTACAGCCATATAGGAGTATGAGGATCGCTTTCAGCAATCACTATCTAAGACTTCGCTTCGCTAAAGTCCGGGGCACTAAAAATGCAAAAATTATAAACGAAATGATATTCTTATGAATAATATGATCAAAAATAAATTTGAAATAGGTAAATTCTATGACAACTTGTCTAAAAGTTGGGACAGAACACGACCCAAATATACCCAAGATATTTTTAGGAAAATAACTGCTCATTTAGACAAGAATAAACCATATACAATTTTTGATTTTGGTTGTGGGACTGGTTTAATTTGTAAATTTATTTCCGATGATCTTCCTAATGCTAAAATTGAAGGCATTGATATTTCAAGCCAAATGATTGAAAAAGCAAAAACCAATTGTCCAAACTGCAATTTTTATGTTGGAGATGTTACTTCAATCAACCTGCCTAAATATGATGTCATAATTTCTAAAGATGTATTCAACCACATTTACGATATTCATAAGACAATTTCAAGACTTAACGATTTACTGAATCCTTATGGAGTGCTCATTATCACAAACAAAGATAGAAAACAAAATGTCAAAGATGAAATTGTTAATATTTTAGAAACTATGAATTATGAAATATCAATTGAATTTCATTCCTTTAAACCTACAAAACAAGAAATAGATTCTTTCATAGAAACGCTTTCAAATTTTAAAGAAGAACATAAGAATATCATAAGAAAAAAGTTAGAGGATGAAGATAAATATTATATAATTTTTGCAGATAAAAAATGACGTGCCCTTAATTTGGCGGCACAATCACGCTTTTCAAGGTATTCTAACGGATGCACAAAAAATCCATCGTTTTTAGTCATTCCGATATACCAAATGTTACGAGGCATCTAAGCGCGTTTTTGCCAAAAGAGTGACCGTTACATTCCATGTTGGTGCAATTAAGGCACGTTCACTTTTTGCATAAATATGCCGGAGGTTCCTTCCATAACCACTCCAACTGATCAATTTGTAACTTCCACAACATTTACAAAAAGTAAATCCCAAAACATTTTATCACACTCAGACGCCATTTTACGATATTATGTATTAAGGATGATTTTAAGAAAAAAACTACTAATATTCGCCAACATGAATTGAAACAGTTTCTTACTATCAGTGCTTTTTTCAGGCATTGATATATTAGGTCTCTCCACGCGCGACAGCATTCGAGGTAGATTTATTCATGGATATACGAAACCTGCTGCTGGTGTAATTTCTTGTTTTTTTACACCTGTTTCAATTCCTTAAAATCAATAACCGTGGAAATCGGATACGTGATAACCTTAACTCCAGTTTCACTTACTGCTGCCATGATATTGGTTCCCGCATACACCGCTATACCGGCATTTCCTGATTCAACAGCTACGTTGAGCAACGGCTCCCCGGGTTTTCCGATCTCTGCTATGCCTCCGATTTTAGCTTTCTCGATAGAACCCAGAACATCCTGCGCCTTTGAAAGAGCCGACTCCGGGATCTCGCGAAGATTGGCAAGAAGTCTTCCCGAACCCGTATTCACGGTATCGAGAACTCCCGTCATTTTCTTTGATATAAAGATCCGCATCGGATCGATCGTAGTTCCGCCATAAGCAATTATATCCTCAAAGCACATGGGTTTTTTATCTTTCAGGTCTAAAATTCCTCCGTATTTCGGATGGACGGGAATCCCGCTTTTTAGCATTATTCCGTCGATCGTTATGCTGCACATGGTTGCTATCCCTATTTTACCTCCGGGAATTTCAAGATCAGAAGCTGCCGTACCTTCTTCTAAGATCTTGATATACGGGCTGAAAGGAGAACCGTTATGCAAAACATGTTCGATCGTTCCTATGGTTTTCTCAAAATCATTTTTATCTATGATCGATAAATTGATTATTACACAACCCTGCCCTGTTTCAAAGTCAAAAGTAGTATCCAGCATTAGATTTTCTATTTTATTGATAATGAAACCGACCCTGTCCCCGACCAGGGCATTATCCAGCTCTTTTTTTCCATTTTCAGTTATTACCCTGCCATCGTAGCCCAGGCTGTTCGTGAGACCCCGTTCATCAAGTATCCGGAGGTGGTAACGCACAGCCCTCTCTCCTATGGCATAACCCTGTAAATTCATCCTGTCGGCTATCAACCGTGCCCCGATCGGTGAATGACTTTTACTTATTATTCTCAGTATCGCTATGAGCTTTCTCTGTACCGTCAGATCCGTAGTTATTCTGCTCATATCGAAAAAAGAAACACTCCGGCATGCCTTCGCTCATGCCGGAATGCACCTGGTTTATATATCGAAGTACTGGTAGAACTCGTACGGCGTTGGTCTGATTGAGTTCTGTTTGTACTCCTCCGATTTTAGTTCTATCCACATATCGATGGCATCGCCGGGGAAGATCGGCTCAAGGAAATCCCTGTCCGATGCCAGTTCATTGAGCGCTTCCTGTAATGACCCGGGGCACTCCTTGATCCCCATCTCTTTTCTTCTTTCCGGAGTGATGTGATAGATGTTCTCATCGCACGGATCGCCTGGGTCCATCTTTTTCCTTATGCCGTCAAGTCCAGCCGCTGTGAGCGCAGCAAACGCAAAATACGTGTTGCAGCTCGTATCAGGAGGGCGGAACTCGATCCTCTTGGGCGCTTCCTTGCCTTTTTCATAGACTGGCACTCTAACACTTGCCGACCTGTTGCGCTTGCTCCATGCGATATAAACCGGCGCCTCATAGCCGGGCACAAGCCTCTTGTACGAGTTCGTGGTCGGCGAGGTAATGGCGCAGAGCGCTCTCGAGTGCTCCATCAGTCCGCCAATATAGTAGCGACAGGTCTGCGATATCTCGGCATACTCATCGTCCGGGTCATAAAAGGTGTTCCTCCCGTTCTTCCATATCGACTGGTGAATATGCATCCCCGATGCGTTATCGCCGAATATCGGTTTTGGCATGAAGGTCGCCACCATATTCATATTGTAGGCTACGTTCTTGACCACGTTCTTGTATGTGAGCACATTGTCCCCCATCTTCGTGAGGGTATCGTATTTCATATCGATCTCGCACTGCCCTGCGGTAGCTACTTCGTGGTGATGCGCATCGATCACGATGCCGAAATAGTCATAAAGCTCCCCTGATACCTCGCTCCTGAACTCCTGGAGCGTATCCTGGGGCGGCGCAGGATAGTAACCTTCCTTGAACCTGATGGGGTGGTTGATACCGCCTGTATTTTTTGACCAGGGAGCCTCTTTTGATTCTATCTCAAATCCCGTTCCTGCGCAGGAATCGCGTGCCGATGAAAAATTGGGCAGCATCCTGACTGAGTCAAAAACGAAGAACTCAAGCTCAGGTCCCCAGTACGAAAGATCGTATCCTGCATTTTTGACCGCTTCCTCAGCTCTTTGTGCTATGTGCCTCGGGTCGCGTGTGAACCTCGGTCCCCCGAAAGCATCGTATAGATCGCAGATGAGGCGAAGTGTCCTGTGAGGTGTATTATCCGTCCATGGCAGGATCGCACAGGTAATCGGGTCGGGGAACATCCTCATGTCGGACTCGAATATCGTCTTAAAGCCCTTGATAGACGAGCCGTCCAGTTTCCCTATACCGTCTGTGAAGTCCTCTTCTTTCAGCGTATATGATGGGATCGTGATATGCTGGATATATCCTGGGATATCCATGAACTGCAGATCTACCCATTTTACGCTCTTTTCTTTTATGTATTCTAATATTTTTTCAGGTGTTGTCATATTGTTTTCTCCATAAAGTATTGATATTTATCCCGAAAAAGAGGTTAAATAGCCTCCTTTCCGCGTTCTCCCGAACTCACCCGCACGACATTTTCAACCGGAAAGATGAAAATCTTCCCGTCGCCATTCTTGCCCGTTCGTGCAACCTTGATGATCTGTTCTATCGCAGTTTCCACATCATTATCGTCCAGTATCATCTCGACCTTGATCTTTGGCAGGAATTCTATACAGTATTCACCTGCCCGCCACTGAAGGCAAACGCCTTTCTGGCGTCCGCGTCCCTGAACTTCCTGGACTGTCATGCCTACAAGACCTTTCTCCTGAAGTGAGATCCGGACCCGGTCAAGGTCTTCTGGTCTTATTATTGCCTCGATTTTTTTCATTTTTGTTCACCTCACGCATACGCTTTCTCGGCGTGCTGGGAAATATCCAGCCCGACTGATTCCTCTTCGTCCTCGACGCGCAAGCCAATGGTCGCATCAATGATCTTAGCCAGGATGACGGTCATGACAAAAGCGTATATCCATGTCACACCGACTGCGATCAACTGCGTTACGAGCTGTCCGGGATTGCCATAGAACAAACCGTTCGCTCCAGCCGAATTCACAAGCGTGGTGGCGAACAATCCCGTGGCTATTGCTCCCCAGGTCCCTCCCAGTCCATGACATGCCCAGACATCAAGGGAATCATCTACGTTCTGTTTGCCCCTGAAGAGCATTGCATAGTAACTGATGATCGCTCCTACGGCTCCTATTACGATCGCAGCCATCGGTGTAACGAAACCGGAAGCAGGGGTTATTGCCACGAGTCCGACTACACCGCCTGTCGCTGCGCCCAGGACACTCGGTCTCTTGTGGTACGAGCTAAGAAGTATCCACGTAAGCGCCGCCGCTGCTGCCGCTGTATTGGTTACTACAAAGGCGCTTGATGCAAGCCCGTTGCTTGCCACCGCGCTGCCTCCGTTAAACCCGAACCAGCCGAACCAGAGGAGTGCTGCGCCAAGAATAACCATGGGTATATTGTGCGGTTCCATGGCATGCTTTCCGAAACCCTTTCGTTGCCCTATCACAAAAGCGATTGCAAGAGCCGAAACTCCCGAGCTGATGTGTACAACCGTGCCTCCTGCAAAATCAAGCGCACCCATGTTGCGAAGCCAGCCTCCTGTACCCCATACCCAGTGGGCTATAGGATCGTAAACAAGGGTTGCCCAGAGCAGTGAGAATACCATGAAAGCCTTGAACTTTATGCGTTCAACGAATGCCCCTGAAATAAGTGCAACCGTAATTATTGCAAACATTGCCTGGAATATCATATATGCCAGTGCAGGGATGGTTGCAGCATAATCTGTATTTGGCGTCTGACCTACGCCGTTTAGCCCTAACCAGTTGAGATTGCCGATTATATGCCATACATCAGGACCAAAGGCAAGGCTGTAACCATAAAGCACCCACTGGACGCCTATTAATGCAAGGATCGCAAAGCTGAACATTATAGTTGAGAGTGCGTTTTTCTTCCTGACCATGCCCCCGTAGAATAAACCGAGGGCTGGTGTCATTATCATCACAAGCGCAGCACTTGCAAGAACCCATGCAGTATCGCCTGAATCTACTTTTGGCGTATCCGCTGCCATGGCGGGTACCGAGAGCAGTAGAAGAACCATTATTACTGACCAGTATATCGATTTTTTGATGTTCATTTTTTATTTTCCTCCTTGTATGTGTGAAGGCATACGGCTATCTACTGAATAATTCATTATATTTAAATTTAACCCATAATTGAGGAAAACTATTTATATAACAAAAAGAGAAATTGAATGAGCAAGTCGAGAGAAGAGAAATTTATTCCAGTTTTTTCAATCCGCTGAAATCAATAATAGAGGAAATTGGATATGTAGTTACCTTAATTCCCATTTCACTTACGGCTGCCATGATATTAGTTCCAGCGTATACCACAATACCAGCTTTTCCTGAGTCCACCGCCGCGTTAAATACAGGTTTTCCAGGTTCTCCTATCTTAGCTATGCCTCCTATTCTAGCTTTTGTAACGGAACTCAGAACTTCTTTAGCCTTTGAAAGAGCCGAACCGGGAATCTCACGAAAATTAGCTAAAACTCTGCCTGAACCCGTATTCACAGTATCAAGGACACGGGTCATCTTCTTGGATATAAAAATCCGCATTGGATCAATAGTAGTGCCACTGTAAGCAATTATGTCCTCAAAACAAAGAGGTTTTTTATCTTTCACTTTTAATATTCCCCCATATTTAGGATTGACAGGAATCCCGTTTTTTAGCAAAATCCCATCAATTGTAATACTGCACATGGTTGCTATTCCTGTTTTACCTTCCGGGATTTCAATGTCAGATGTGACAGTACCTTCTTCTATTAATTTTATATAAGGACTGAAGGGATAACCGTTATCTATCATCAGCTTGAGTATTTCCATGGTTTTATCCAAGTTCTTTTTATCTATGATTGATATATTGATTATTACGCTACCCTGCCTTGTTCTAATGTCAAAAGTAGTATCTAAGATTAACCTTTCTATTTTGTTGATGATGAAACCGACTCTATCTCCTACAAGTGCATTATTCAGCTCATTTATTCCTCGTTCTGTAATAACTCTGCCATCGTACCCTAAGCGTTCTGTGAACCCTCGCTCATCCAGAATACGGAGGTAATAACGGACACCCCGCTCCCCAACAGTATATCCCTGTAAGTTCATTCTATCCGCTATCAATCGTCCTCCTATAGGGGTATGACTTTCATAGATTATTCTTAGAATCGCCACCATTTTTCTCTGTACGTCTAGTTCCATAGTTGATGCGCTCATCCCGTTCAATGCGAAAAAATAAAACTCCAGCATTCCTTCGAACCGTGCTGGAGTGAACTCAAATTAAATATCGAAGTACTGGTAGAACTCGTACGGCGTAGGTCTGATCGAGTTCTGCTTTGATTCCTCTGATTTGAGCTCTATCCACATATCGATGGCATCTTTAGGAAATATCGGCTCAAGGAATTTCCTCTCAGATTCTAGTTCTGAAAGCGCCTCTGGCAGAGAGCCGGGGCATTCCTTGATTCCCATCTGCTTTCTTCTCTCCGGTGTGAGGTGATAGATGTTTTCATCGCACGGATCACCCGGGTCGGTCTTCCGCTTGATACCATCAAGTCCTGCCGCGGTGAGCGCTGCGAAAGCAAAATAAGTGTTACAGCTCGTATCAGGTGGCCTGAACTCAATCCTCTTGGGTGCTTCCTTACCTTTCTCATAGACAGGCACTCTTACACTTGCGGATCTGTTGCGCTTGCTCCATGCGATATACACCGGAGCCTCGTAGCCCGGCACAAGCCTCTTGTATGAGTTTGTGGTGGGCGAGGTAATAGCGCAGAGCGCTCTTGAGTGCTCCATAAGCCCGCCGATATAATAACGGCACGTCTGCGATATCTCGGCATACTCATCGTCAGGGTCATAGAAAGTGTTTCTACCATTCTTCCAGAGTGACTGATGAATATGCATGCCAGAAGCGTTATCGCCAAAGATGGGCTTGGGCATGCAAGTAGCAATCATTTTCATATTGTATGCCACATTCTTGACGACGTTCTTGTATGTGAGCACATTGTCCGCCATCTTTGTGAGAGTATCGTATTTCATATCGATCTCACACTGTCCTGCTGTAGCTACTTCATGATGATGCGCGTCGCAGATTATGCCGAAATAGTCGTATAGCTGCCCTGTAACCTCGCATCTATATTCCTGGAGCGTGTCCTGCGGTGGCGCAGGATAATAACCTTCCTTGAACCTGATAGGATGGTTGATACCGCTAGTCTGAGACCACGGAGCCTCTTTTGATTCTATCTCATATCCGGTGCCTGACCATGCATCGCGGGCTGTTGAAAAACTTGGCAGCAGCCTGACGGAGTCAAAGACGAAGAACTCCAGTTCAGGTCCCCAGTATGAGAGGTCGAAGCCTGCTTTTTTCACAGCTTCCTCTGCCCTCTGTGCTATATGCCTCGGGTCGCGTGTGAAGCGAGGTCCTCCGAAGGCATCATAGAGATCGCATATCAGGCGGATCGTCTTATGAGGTGTGTTGTCTGTCCAGGGCAGGATTGCGCATGTATCTGGGTCAGGGAACATCCTCATGTCGGACTCGAAGATCGACTTGAAGCCTTTGATCGAGGAACCGTCAAGCTTTCCTATACCATCTTTGAAATCTTCTTCTTTCAGAGTATATGAAGGGATTGTGATATGCTGGATATACCCTGGTATATCCATGAACTGCAAATCTACCCATTTCACATTCTTTTCTTTTATATATTCTAATAACTTTTCAGGTGTTGTTGTCATATATTTTCCTCCTATAAAGTAAGCTCGAAAAGCAGGTTACATAGCCTCCTTTCCGCGCTCGCCCGTGCTAATACGCACGACATCTTCAACGGGATAAATGAAAATCTTCCCATCTCCAATCTTGCCCGTTTTCGCCACCGCAGTAATCGCTTCTATCGCAGGTTCCACATCCTTATCGTCTACGACCATGTCCAGCCTGAGCTTTGGCAGGAACTCAACGCAGTATTCGCCTGCTCGCCATTGCAAGTAGACGCCTTTCTGACGTCCGCGCCCCTGCACTTCCTCAACGGTCATGCCTACAATACATTTCTCTTCAAGCGCTACCCGGATACCGTCAAGATTCTCAGGTCTTATAACAGCCTCGATTTTTTTCATCTTGCTAACCTCACGCTTATGCCTTCTTAGCATGCTGAAAAATATATAGCCCAACTGCTTCCTCTTCATCGCGGACACGCAGGCCAATGGTTGAGTCTATAACTCTTGCAAGGATAATGGTCATAACGATAGCGTATATCCACGGCCCTGCCACTGCTGTTAGCTGTATCATAACCTGTCCAGCATTGCCGTAGAACAAACCCAGAGCAGGGGTCATTATCATCACGAGTGTTGAACTCCCGAGAACCATGCGGTGTCGCATGTATCTACTTTTGGTGCTTCTGCTGCCAGAGAAGGCGTCGCTAGCATAAGAATGCTAATTATTATCGACCACTGTATCGATTTTTTTACTTCCATTGTTCCTCCTGCCTATAAGGCATATGGCAAAATTTTTTATTTTGAGATTTTTAAAAAAAAATAGAGAGATTAGAGGGCATCCCCATCTATCTCTCCAGTTCTTATTCTCAATGCTTTTTGCACAGGTATTATGAATATCTTACCATCGCCGAAGTTGCCTGTGTGGGCACTCTGCTGGATGATGCTGGCAACCTCATCTGCATTTTCATCCTTGACCACAAGTTCAACTTTGACTTTGGGCAGAATATCCACGACATATTCGCTGCCGCGCCATACCTGTTTTATTCCTTTCTGCTGACCTCGTCCTTTGACTTCGGTAATGGTCAGACTTACATAGCCTGCCTTATCCAGTGCGTTCTTGACATCTTCTACTTTTGTGGGTCTTATTATTGCTTCTACTTTTTTCATAGTTTCGCCTCAAATCCATCGCGTGGGCCGGCAGCTACAAATTCCGGATAGCAAGCGGCACCATGTTCACCTATATCCAGACCGCTCAATTCCTCTTCAGGAGAAACCCTTATACCTATCGTATATTTAAGGATCCCAAAGAGGATAAGTCCTGTCCCGAAAGCCCAAACTGCTACCGTTACCGCATCTATCGCCTGGGCTATAAACTGTCCGGTTTCACCCATTATTAATCCTTTTACACCACCGTAGGTGCCGTCGGCAAATATGCCCACGGCAAGCAGACCCCATACACCGTTGTATGCATGGCATGCAACTGCTCCTACAGGGTCATCAACTTTGAGCTTCCAGTCGTTGAACCAGACTCCAACCATTATTATTATTCCGGAAATGGCTCCTATTACCACCGAAGCCCA
>CABMHZ010000132.1 GCA_902386115.1 uncultured archaeon
CGGCGGTAGAAAAGCGTATAAGATCCCCATGATGCAGGGCGATTTCGTTGCAGAACACAACATCGGCGCACAGGATGCCATTGCAGGAGGGAACTTCTTTATTATGGCAGAGAACCAGATGGCAGCCCTTGCAGCGGCTGAGAATGCCGTGGATGCGATATCTCTTGAAGAGGGGACTATTACACCGTTCCCAGGCGGCATCGTAGCAAGCGGCTCCAAGGTCGGCTCCATAAACTACTCCAAGTTCATGAAAGCCACAACGAACGAGAAATACAGCCCATCCATCAAGGCTAAGATAAAGGACACGAAAGTGCCTGCTGACGTTAAAGCCATCTTTGAGATAGTGATCAATGGGCTGAGCGTTGAAGATATCAACAGGTCGATGAAAGCCGGTATTCATGCAGCCGTGAAGATACCTGGCGTCAGGAAGATAACTGCCGGGAACTACGGCGGCACACTTGGACCTTTCAAGTTCCACCTTAAAGATATGCTCTGAATAGGAGAACTATCAGTAAAAAACGACCTGATGCAGGTACATAAAATATCAACCACGGAGGCACAGAAGTTCACAAAGAAATAATAACTCTGTGCACTCGGTGGCTATTTTACTTTTTAATTTAACAAACAGCATAGGATTTTACACCTGCTTTATCTGTACCCAAAAACAAACTCTTAGCGAATAAGCTTTATATGTCTTGGTAAGTAGTATATTCATTATTATGAGGTTTTCCCTTGCATCTTAAAATAAAACCCATCGGCGTGATAAAAAAATCCAGTTCAGGCGTATCCGATATTCTTATTTATTCAGAATTCGAGCGGGTATTATGCAGCATTATGGAAAAATTCGAGAAAGGGACGAACCTCCTCATCGTACATAAGAGCCACATGTCCCTTGACGGTCACCAGGTGCAGATATCAGATGCCGAACTGATAACCAGGAAAGGAAATCTACTGACCGTAAGAGGAATTGAAGCCGATGACGATCCTTTGATAGATGTCAGGCTGAAGAAATGAACTTTTGAGGTATCAATATGGGGGTTGACCTCGCAGATCTATTCGAGAGAAAAGAAATAGAATTATCCGATCTTAAAGATAAAGTAATAGCCATCGACGCATACAATACGCTATACCAGTTCCTTAGCATAATCCGGCAGCGTGACGGCACTCCTCTTGTGGATTCAAAAGGCGAGATAACATCCCATCTTTCAGGCTTCCTGTACAGGACAACGAACCTGGTTGAAGAGGGGATAAAGCCTGTTTTCGTTTTTGACGGGGTGCCTCCCGGATTTAAATTTGCAATCCTCGAAGAGCGTAAGAAAACCCGGATAGAAGCCATGTCAAAGTGGCAGGAGGCAAAGGCAGCAGGCTCAGAGGATGCTTTCAAGTATGCCCAGGCTTCCTCGCATGTCAAAGGGAATATGGTGGAAGATGCAAAAACCTTACTTACGCTCATGGGTATCCCGGTATTTACTGCACCCTCGGAAGGGGAAGCGCAGGCTGCGTTCATGGCGCAAAACAAAGATGCGTACGCGGCAGGCTCGCAGGATTACGACGCACTGCTTTTCGGCTCACCGCTTGTGGTTAGGAACCTTACAGTTACAGGAAAACGAAAGCTGGCGGGAAAAGGTGTTTACGTGGACGTGAAGCCTGAAATAATAGACCTCGATGAAGGTATGAGGAAACTTGGAATTTCAAGGGAGCAGCTTGTGGATATCGCCATTCTTGTAGGGACTGACTACAATGAGGGGATAAAAGGTATCGGACCGAAGAAAGCCCTGAAGGCGATAAAGAAGCACGGAAGTATCGAAGGTGTGCTAAAGGAGCTTAACACCGAAATCAAATACCTTGCGGAAATAAGAGACCTGTTCCTTCATCCTGAAGTGACGCCGGATTATGAACTCAAATGGAGAAAGCCGGATGCTGCGGCGGTCACGAAGTTCCTGTGCGAAGGGCATGACTTCTCCCTGGAACGTGTTTCAAAGGCTGTTGAGAGGCTGGTGGAAGCCTCGGATACAGGACAGAAGACACTGGACAAGTGGTTCTGATCAGAGATACAGCGCCAGATATAAAACAGCCCACATGATGAGGACAATGAACCAATTTTTTGGAAATGTCGACTTCAGTCCTTCAGCACAGGATTAGGATTTACAGGCTATTTTTTATCCCTCCTATTAGTTTAGATTAATCCTATCTTAAATTTATAATTATACTAAATTAATGTGTGGCGCTTCTGCAAAACCAGATGTTTCGCGATGGTTGAGAAATTGACAACTAACCCATGGAAAATTATAAATCCATAGGAATAGTATGGATTTAAGAAATAATGTTTTAGATGGTGGTAAAAGCTGACCAAAACATCAAACAAGAGGATATATACAATATTTGTTGTTTACGATAAATAAACTATTTGATGAAATATATACAAATATATTTTTGTACAAATAAAAAACATAAACGGTAAAGGATTATAAAAAAATTTATGCAAGGCAAATACAATTTCATAAAACTTCAAAAGGTGATACTTAGGAATTTTTCCTTGTTCAGTAAGAACGGAAAATTGTATGAAGTTAATGAAATTATTAATGATGGTGTCTATTGTTTGGCTGGCGCAAATGGATTAGGGAAAACAACGTTTTTAAATGCTATCAATTATGGATTGACTGGCATTGTTTTAGAACCTAACAGAGAAATGTACTCACCAAGCGAAATTGTAAATGAAAATAAAATATATACAGAGAAATATTTTAATGGTAGGATTGCAAAGAAAGATGAAAAAAATGCGGAAATTGAAATATTAATAAAAGTAAATGATAAATTCTTCAGAATAATTCGTGGCTTTTTTGAAAAAGATGAACTTAGGTTACTTGAGATTTATGGCGAAATCAACAATAAGAAAATTTTGCATTTCAGTGGCAAAGATATAAGTCCAAAACAATTAAATGCTTCATATCAAAAATTACTATCGGAGGAAATCGGATTCTCTGGCTTTGATTATTTTATTTTTTATCAATTGTATGTTTTAACTTTTGACGAAACAAGAAGGATGATATTTTGGGATGAGAGAGCATCGTCTCATGCTTTAGCGATTGCCTTTAACTCAGATCCAGAAGACGCTATTAAAATTTCAGAGCTAATCAGAAAGATGGAAAAGCATGAATCAAATGGAAGAAACGCAAGATGGCAAGCGACTCAGGCAAAAAATAAAATTGATGAACTGACACAAAAAACAACGAAAAAGAAAGATGTAGACATTGATAAACTTGAAACAGAATTCAATAGACTGCACACGGATTTAGAAAAATTAGAAAAGACATACAACAACACAAATATTGAGTTTGATACCATGCTTAAAAAGCAAAGCCGTCTCAACTCAGAAATAATGCAATTAAAAATTGACCATAGAAAATTATTTTCTCGTTATTCTGAACCCCGTTCAAAGCTTACTGAAAACACTAATGTTCAATTATCAATAAAAAAGCAAGAATGTTGTTTGTGTGGTTCAAATGGTTCTCACATTGTTGAAAGTATTAAAAGGAGTATTCAAAAAGACGAATGCCCCTTGTGTAGCACTATAATCAATGAATCTAATAATGAAGAACAAAATGAGCTTTTGAAGGTAATCCAAAAGAATGATACAAACATTTTTTCTAAGAATTCCGAATTGGAGAGTCTAATTTTTGAAGTTGAGGGTAAAAGAGTTGAGCTTGAAAAAGCCGAATATGAGTTTAACAAAACAAAAGAAAAAATTAAAGAGATTACGGAAAATAATCCTGACGTGTCTTTTAAAGGAACAGGAAATCAAAATATAGATACCTTGATCGAACAATATAAAAGTCAGTTTGTTTTATTTGATAAGGAAGCAAAAGAGGAATATAAAAAGAGAGATAATCTAAAGCCGGAATATGAAAAACTTTTAAAAAAAGTTGAAACGGCTTATAAAGAAGCAGAGAAGATATTCGTCCCAACATTCAAAAAATTAGCTAAAAGTTTTATTGGGCTTAATTTAAATATCCAGCCAGAAAGGAGCAACAAAACAATCAAATTGGTGCTTGAACTTAAAGAGACAGCCCGCACTGAATCGTTTCAACTTTCAGAGAGTCAGAGGTTCTTTTTAGATATTGCATTAAGAATGTCCCTTGCAATATTTTTATCAAAAAACGAAAATGGCGCGACAATGTTTATCGATACCCCTGAGGGTTCATTAGATATTGCTTATGAGAGTAGAGTTGGGAATATGTTTGCCGAATTCACCACTGAATATAACCAAAATTTATTTATGACTGCTAACATCAATGAATCTCATTTATTAATTTCTCTTGCAGAAAAATGTGGCAAGAGAAAAATGAAATTCAGAAGAATGTTAGAGTGGACAGATTTATCTCTCGTTCAAAAAGAAGGTGAAGACCTTTTCAATCAAGTTTATAATAATATTGAAATTGCCTTAAATAAAAGGAATAACCAATGAGCAATCAAGTAACACCCGAAGCGTTTTTTGACAGCTTATCATTAGCACATAAACTCGACAACTATTTAGATGGATTCAAGTTAGAGGAAATTCATTTATTCTCCTTTTTTTCTTCATTTTTATTTCACTATGCCGGTAATCCAATTGGCACTTGGCAACACAAGTATATTGTAGACAAAAAAGGGTATCCTTTTTCAGACAATATTAATGAAGCCATAACTCGTCATATTCAAAATGGCTTATTTGATATGAATGGTGAGTTTTACACTATTTCCGGAAGGGGTGCTGATGAGTTTAATAAATTCAAAGTTTTACCTAATTTCATAAAAAGGGAAGAGTTTTTAAATGCTGCATGTACAACGAGTATTCTTGTTCCTTATTCACAAACTCTAAGGGCTTTATTAAATGATCCGGAAATAAAAAAAGTTGAAGAACTCAAAAACAATTCGTGGATTGAATTGATGAATATTTATCCCAAGTTTAAAGAAATAAGTGAAGCTGTTGGTGTTCATACAGAGGACTTAATTATACCTGCTGTAACATGGATTAACTATTTAAATAAAATAGAAAATAAAAAAGTTTAAATTTATT
This sequence comes from uncultured archaeon, assembly GCA_902386115.1. Taxonomy (GTDB): domain Archaea; phylum Halobacteriota; class Methanosarcinia; order Methanosarcinales; family Methanoperedenaceae; genus Methanoperedens. The sequence goes on from CABMHZ010000132.1 coordinate 5,057, forward strand.
ATGACAGATAAAGAAATTATAACCGCTATTTCAAGTTACTATCCCATTCAGATTTTAAAGGCTTACAATAATGACCTACGAAGTATTAAATCAGTTGAGTTAATTGCAAAATCATTAAATGATATATATAGATATTTTGAACCAAGTTTCTTTAAAGGCAATTTTTATGTTTGCAAACATTTTAACGACGAACTAATTTTAAATGAAACCACTAGTACAATATTAAATTACAATAAAAATATATTGTTAAATAAAACCTCAGGAGATATAATAATTCAAATATTTAATGATGGTAAACTGATTTTATGGGAAAAAGAGGATCCAATTTCTCTAATAGGAAGAGATGATGCTCTGACTTATTTTTTTAATAGTAACAAAGAATATTTTTATGCCAATAATGTTAGAATTGAAATTACAGAATGTCCGGTAGGAAGCAGATTTGCAACACAATATATCGAGTTAAAAGATGCATTGAGTATATATTCGGTTAATCGAATTTTTCACTCCTCTTGTTCGCATTTTTCTGAGGTATGGTATGATGCTAATCGAATCTTTTTGAGAGGGGAAGGCAGCGGGAAAAATATTCCTGAAAAATTTATTCAAAAATCTTTGCATGAATTTTTAGAAATAATTTATTCCTTAAGAGGAGTCTCAATTGAAGTATTAAGAGAATTTAATGTAGAGGGTGAGAAACCTAAGCCAGTTGACATTAGAATTCAATGGAAAGAAGCTAACAGAGTTGCATTAATTGAAATGAAATGGTTGGGTACAGTAAAAGGATCAGATGGTAAAATTGCATATAGCCATGATGATGGTAGAGCGAATGCAGGAATGATTCAATTAAAAGGTTATTACGATTCAGCATTAAGGGATATGCCTACTACCATTATCAAACCATTTTTGGTTGTAATTGATGGAAGAAGAAAAAATTTACATGAAACAACTACGACTATAAGTTACGCAGATGGAATGTTTTATAAAGACGTTGATTTGATAATTGATCCCGATAATAAGTTTTATGAATCAATAATTGGCTTTGAACCGCCTATTAGAATGTTTTCAGCTCCTAACTGTATATAAATAAATACTATATAATGCTAAATATGTTAAATGATAATTTTATTTTAAAGAATGGGGGTTATTCAAACTATGAGGATACTAGAGATTTGCCCCGTCACAGATGGTATTATTACAAAGAAGGTTTTTCTCCTAACTTAGTTGAAAAAGCAATTGAACATTCAGGTGTGGGTAAAGACGAACTTATTATAGATCCTTTCAACGGGAGTGGAACAACGACTCTTACTTCTGCTCTCAAAGGATACAAATCAGTCGGCATAGAAGTGAATCCATTTACATCTTTTTTGTCAAATACAAAAAATAAAAATGCCGATATAAACGAATTGGAAAAGTGGAAAGAAAAGCTGCTTATATCCTCAGAAAAAGGATCTGCTTCGCCATTATTAGGATTTTCAACTTTTTCAAATAAAACTGATCTCGAAAAATGGCTTTTCAACGATTCAATTTTAAATTCATTTGAAGGTGGCTGGCAACTTGCAAGTTCAATACCCGCTTATAACATTAGAAAGTTGGTAAAACTTGCATTAATTTCTGCGGCAATGCAAAATTGCAATGCAAAAAAAGATGGAAAATGTTTGCGATATAGAAGTAATTGGGAACAAAATAATTTTGATAAAGATTCATTCCTTGAAAGTTTAAAATTAATTCTATCAAACATTGCGGCAGATATAAAAGAACAACCAATAACTCAAAAATCAACAATAATTAATGGTGACTGTCGGGAAATTTTAGAGACATCGAATTTATTTAAATCGTTCAAACTTTGCGTTACATCACCTCCTTATTTAAACACTTTTGACTACACTGATATTTACAGACCTGAATTATTTTTAGGTAAATTTATCAAACGTCCTCGAAATTTATACAATTTGAGGTTAAAAACGGTTCGTTCTCATATTCAAGCAAAATGGAAGGAGCCAACATTAAATAACTTTGGTACTTTTTACGAAGAAACGATGGAACATATAAACGCAAATAAAGAAAACCTGATGCACAAAAATATTCCAATGATGGTACAGGCATACTTTGAAGATATGTTAAAGATTTTGAAAATTCTAAAAACAAAAGCATCAAAAGATGCACAGATATGGTTGGTTGTCTCTAATTCTGCATATGCAGGACTTGAAGTTCCGGTAGATTTAATAATCGGTGATATTGGTTCAAAAGCCGGATGGTATTTAAAAGAGATTGGGGTTTTGAGAAGCCTAAAAAAAAGAAAAACAAAATATAGTACCAACATCGTTCAACTTCGTGAAAGTGTAATTATTTTTTCTAACAGCAAGATTTAAAAATAAGAACTTGTTCATTCATCATCGGTTTAGAGAAAAATCATGAAATAGAACACGGATTACGCGGATGACGCGGATACGCACGGATCCGCGAAAATCCGTCTAATCCGTGTCATCCGTGTTCTCGTTTCAAACCAAACCCGAAAACACAAAAAATTAATAATTTTCAAAAAAAATATGCAAAGTGACCTTGTTAAAATTCCTTAGCCGATAACAAATGAGAACTTGTTACTCTTTTGTCATGAAAAGATTTTTTGTGTTTGTATAGCTAACCTTTGCAAATAACACTTTTTTGCCTTATTGCAATATTCTATGTACTTCATATCCAAATATATTATACTATGTGGGCGGCCATGTTTCAGGTGAAATCGACCTGCCAAGATTGTCTGATTCAACAAAGTTATCAAGAACTATTGAAGAGGATTGATGATCTTGAGCGGATCAATAAAGAGCAGGCTGCCAAAATTTCTGAACTTGAATCGGAGATTAAAAAATATAAGAATCCGCACACGCCATCCTCAGTACAGCGGTTTAAAAAGAATCCTCCAGAACAAATTACATGCAAGAAAAGAGGAGCACCTAAAGGGCATAAAGGAGCCACTCGCCAAACTCCTGAACCTGATGAGATCATTGACATAAAAGCGGATTTTTGTGAGCGTTGTAATAGCTATGATCTAGAAATAGAAAATGTGGAATCGACAACAATTGAAGACATCCCTCCTCCTCCAAAAATCAAAGTAACGCAATACAATGTTCACTCTTATAAATGCCGAAAATGCGGACACAGGTTCACCGCGAAAAACAATAAGTACACTTTTCCTGAAGAAGGACGGTTTGGCATCAACCTGTTCGTATATGTTCCAATGCTAAAATTCAGTCTTCGTGGTGTGATCCGGAGAATTGGAGATTTTGCTGCTCAGACAATCTCTTTTATCATCAGCCCAAAAGGATTATTGGACATGCTTTATCGTGTAGCTGAAGCGTGCAAAGCGGAATATCTTAGGATTCTTGGCCGAATAAGAACTGTCGAATTTGTATATGTTGATGAAACCGGTATGAGAGTCGAAGCAGCAAACCAATGGCTCTGGATTTTCAGATCTACTGATGAGATATTAGTGGCAATAAGACCATCAAGAGGCAGCAATGTTCTAAAAGAGATCCTTGGAGAAAACACAAACATTGCAACTGTTAATGATGGATGGAGTGCCTATAACATAATAGCTCTACTTCAGCGGTGCTGGGCTCATCTATTGAGAGAGGTCGATGAGTTCATTGAAAAGCCGGGTGGCAGAGAACTTTCTGGAATTGTTCACCGAAAGTTCAACCGACTAAAACTATTTTTGGATAAAGATCAGCCCATGGAGGAGAGAATACTGAAAAAGAAGATACTTGACCGGGAAATGGAAAATCTGGTCTTGAAATTTGCCAACTTCAAAGATTTGAAAAAGCCAGTAACATATATTGAAAATGGGTTGGGTAGTTGGTATACTTGCTTACTTTTTCCTGGAATGGAACCGACCAATAATCTTGGTGAGCAGGCTATGAGAGAACATGTTCTTATGCGAAAGATCATTGGTATGTTCAGATCACAAAAAGGTGCAGAAAACTATCAGTATATTGCATCCATGTTTGCAACCTGGAGGTTACAGGGAATGGATATTTTCCAAGAATTAGGTACTTTACTCAAAAAGGAAGTATGTGGTGGGTGAGCTATACAAATACGATTTTTTTTATCTTCTCCGTGCTAATATTGCCGCAAGCATTGCGATGACCGCCGCCAGCGCTTCAAACGCCGGAGTATTCTGTACCTGCTCCTGTCCCTGCACGACCACATTGACCCTGAACAATATCGATGGCATGCCGCAGGGCGGTTTCGATTTCAGGCATTCGGGCGAACCTACCGCAGTCAGCGTGGCACTGCCGGGTTTGTGTGCAATGTATATTCCCTGGGCTCCCCTGACAACCAGTACGTTCACTACACGGCTGAATATTGCCGGGTCATCAATTGTGATGTTCCAGTCAAAATTTTCTCCAAGTTTGAGAAGGAAAGTCTCGTTGACATTGAGAGTAATAGTCCTGCCATTATCTGCAAGAGTAACTGTCTGGCTTTCCTGGGCGGTTGCTACTGCTGCGGTACAAAGAAGGAGAGAACAAAATATGAGAACCTTATGCCATTTCATCACTGAACCTCCTCATTTAAATTAGATGTACCCCACCTTATAGATTTCCTAAATCCATCCGAACAGACTCTGGAAAAATCCAATTTCTTTCACCTCTACAGGCGCTATCAAAGTGCTTGAATATTTGATATCCCCTTCCGGAGTTTCGTACCGCAGCACAGTGTCTATTGAATATGATTTTGGCACTGACTTGCTGTTCGCGCTTACCAGGTATTTTGCAACTATCGTATCTCCTGGTTCTAAAGTGGACAGGAAGGCTTTGTCGTCAGATGTGCTTATGGGGTCTGAGGGAGTGATTACTGCCACAACGTTACTGGCTTCTTCCTCGCCTGTATTTTTTATCGTTATCTCGATGACACCATCCTTCCCTGGAAACAGGCTGCCATTGGTTTTTATTATCTCAAAATCAGCCTGTTTCTTGACTTTCACCTTCAATGTCTGGTTCTGGCTCATCATGCCGTACCAGTAATTCGCATCATAGGTCTGCTGGGTAGCATTTGCATCTATGATCTGTACGTTCTTCTGGTAATCGTAAGTGAGGTCAAGCCTGAGAGCATATTCTCCTGCCTTTGCTTTTTTATCTATCTTCAGGTCAAATTTTGCAGGGGTTACCGCATTCTGACCGCTTCTTACGGAACCCACCTGCTGGCTTATGGATTTAACTTCAATAGGACTATCCTGTGCTGACGACAGCGATGCCACTATTCCGGATGCATCAACTATCTTTCCCTCGAGCAATACTTCAGTCTTCGCCGCAAATATTTCATCGGTGCCCGAAGGAGTCCTGTCGCTCTCAAATCCAAGGAACTTACCCCGGTTCATAAGATCAATGTTCAGGGTCACGGTCTGCCCTCGTTCAAATTCATTGCTGCCGATTATGGTCGCCGTAATATCCGGGCTGCCGTATGTGTTATAGTAATTCTTCGCAAAATCAAAACTCTGGGGCACATAATACGTCCTCGGTGTTTCGGCTGCGGCGCCAGTGACAAACAGCAGTAACAATATCATCAATATTTTCTTCATGCTTCCCTCCTGAAAAGATAAACTCCTAAACC
>CABMHZ010000133.1 GCA_902386115.1 uncultured archaeon
CGCTATCGATGAATTGAATATTAAGGCTGAGGTACGAAGGAAACAGGAGAAAGAGGAGTGGCTTGCGTCGCTGGTGGATGAATACAGGAGCGAGAGGAGGAAGGAGGCGAAGGGATAAGGGAGGGATGGTGGGGCGGTCAACAATCCCAGTCTTCGTTTTACTAAAGCCCGAGGCGTCAACGAGGGTATGAGTTTTCCTTTGTTTGTTTTGTCCATTCTCAATAGGGAGGAGCACGGAAAAGGAACATAAATAACACCCCTGGCAGTTGAGAATATATTATCAAATGTTTGCAAAAGGCGAACATTATGATTGATGACACGTTCTTTCTCTCAGGCATGTTTTACTACACATTTATTCGAGAGCAAGAAGGCCTAAGGTATATTCAGGAACCACTTGGCAGAAGATTTCAAAGACCAAAGAAATATATACAGATATATGCATATTATGTTCGGATATACAAAGTGGTGTACAATGCTAATTCGTGCTTATTAGCAACATTCTACTAAATTTGAAACTATGGAACAACTAATCAAGGACATCTACGAAATCATCAAGGATTACCGACAAGATGAGGGTAAAATGTCAGTAAATCATATTGACAGATGGATAAAGCAATTCCCTGAAGCGGACAGAATATTCATTCTAACTGAGTTGAAATCAATTCTGGCTCAACGCTATTTTTCAAAGCCGAAAATTATTCAAGGACTGGAAATAATTATCAGGAAAGTTTCAATAATCCTTGGTTTCGCAACGCCTGCTGACTTTCTCAAAGTTACTTCTTTCATTGACCATCAGCCAGAAGGAAAAAGCCAAAAGGAGTTTCTTGCTTTATTAAAAGTTATTTCTCTAACAAAATTTGGATTAGATATTTCTAATCACAATCCAGTTAATCCTCGTTACTTTATTTATTTGGACGATTTGCTATGCACAGGTGACACTTTATTTAAAGGACTCGTACAAAACACTTGTGGTGGAAAAAATAATGGATGGCTCTACCAAGGAATAAACAATCAAACGCATCTGGATTATTTATTGGCAAACAATGCAAAAATTTTAATTCTCTACTTTGTAATTCATAAACACAATTATAATAACTTTAATTTTCGATTAAAAAGTCAGTTGGGACAAGATATTAGCAGATATTACGATGCCTACGCTTTTAAGTGGATTGAAAATGATTTCAAAAATATGGATTCCAAACTTGACTATCTTTTTCCAACAAAAGACAATCAACCAAAAAACATACTTGATTACTCAAAGAGTTTAAATATTACCAATGATTTAGGCGTTTATCGTATTTCAACTCGTCCGACGACTGAAACATTTTTTTCTTCAATAGAAAACCGCGTTCGTTTTGAAAACATTATGCTACAACAAGGCATGAAGTTATATGAACAAGCAGGTGACAGCCGTAATGTAAGAATGCGTCCATTAGGTTATGGTTTGGCAAGTCATAAAAACCTCGGCTTTGGAACTCTCTGTTTTACCTCCAGAAATGTCCCATTTAATACACCACTTGTGTTTTGGTATCAAAAGTATCATATTTGGTTACCTTTGTTTGAAAGAAAATTCGTTCCTTATGACTAACAGGAATATTCACTTATTTCATAAATGCCAAATGAAAATTACGGCAAGAATACAGAAGATACAACGCCATCGGATGATTTACCGTTTTACGGAACAATGAATATGAGATATGAAATTGACCAACCGGAAATCAAAGTATACCATAAAGAGAACTCCTGCATCTTCAAAAAAAACAAAGAAGAATTTGGGGGACTTTCAAATATGGCGACAGGATTTCCTTTGCGAGTTAATGGGGTTGAAATTAAAACAACAGAAGCACTCTATCAAGCGTGCAGATTTCCTCACCTTCCAGAAATCCAACATAAAATTTTTGAGCAAAAAAGTCCGATGCTGGTTAAGAGGATTAGCAATGCAAACAAATCGAAAAGTAGAAATGATTGGGACAAAATCCGACTTAAAGTAATGAAATGGTGTATTAATATAAAACTTGCTCAAAACTTTGTGTCATTCGGAGCAGTCCTTCATGAAACAGGTTTGAAAAATATTGTTGAGAATTCGGCTAAGGATAATTTTTGGGGAGCAATTCCAAACGAAGAAGGAACAATTTTTACAGGTAAAAACGCTTTGGGCAGATTACTTATGGATTTAAGACAAACGTTCTATGGCAAAGACACTTTTTCCTTACTGTTTGTTGAGCCACCACAAATTGAGGACTTTCTACTTTACAATGAACCAATAAGAACAATAGATGAGAGACAAAACTTTATCTGTTGGCTTCAAAATTATTGGGGAGGTTCTATTAAAAATGATGCGATTTCCTCACATCCGGACAATGAACCAATAAGAACAATTGATGAGAGACAAACCCTTATCTGTTGGCTTCAAAATTATAAGGGAGGTTCTATTAAAAACGATGCGATTTCTTCACATTTAGACAATGTTTCAATAAAAGAAGAAATATTAAGAAATGGTACAAAGGAAAGTAAAATCATTGTTGAAGAAGAAAGTCAATCTTACAATAAAACGACACCAGTAAAACAAAAACGACAAAGTAAAAGGAAGAAGCAGGAAACAACGACTCAAACAAACTTATTGAATGACACTTGAAGACTCAAATTCGTGACAAGAGCAGTACACAAACAACATTTCCCATTTTCCAGCAATCTTTTGCGCCGAAATTATCTTCCCCCCTAAAGCAGTTTCAAATGCCCCGTTATCCTGTCCAGCTCACTTGCCTCAGCAGGTCCTATCCCCAGCACTGTGACCGTCCCCGGCGGCACTTCGGTAAGCCCTGCATCCTGGATAAGCGCTGTTGAAAGACCGCGTTTTCTTGCAGCTTCTTTCAGTTCAAAAAGATCCTGGAGAGCAGCGACCCTCAGCACCACTTTCTTTTGCCCTCCCTCTTTCCATGCTTCATAGGCGTCCCTGCCTGCGAATTCGGAAGCTGATACCGCGGCGTGCGCAACCTGGACTGCAAGCTTTCCTTTAGAAAGCTTGAGGAAATGACTTAAAAAGCTTATTCTTTCATCAATTCACTGAGTTTTATAAATCTGCCCGATTTATAATCTTCCCTGCTCTCTTTGATCTGTTCGAGAAGCTCGGAATCCGTAAGAACTTCCAGAGTAGATTTCATAGATTCATATTCGTCACTGGAAATAGTTACCCATTGGGCTTTATGCTCTCCGATCGCTTTGATTTCACTGCTCATTTAGTAGAATTATTGTTATATATGATATTTAAACGTTGTTTTCAGGAAAAATTCTGAAAAAACGTATCGGTCACAGCTTTTATGTTTTCCACCCTGGTTACATCATGGTATTCTCTTGCTCTTTCTCCGAGTCATCCAAACGATAAAATCAAATATAATCAATCCTTTTTTTATTAAAAAAATCAAAAGCGGGCTGGGGGGGATTTGAACCCACGACCGTCGGATTAAGAGTCCGACGCTCTACCTGTCTAAGCTACCAGCCCATCTGGGGCTTTCCTCTAATATTGTTCTCCCAATATATACGTTTCGAAGGCAGGCTGAAAATCTATTTATACAAACCTGCCGTTTAAAATCTCTCAGAGAGTGTTCTATAATGAAAAAAACTTCCAAGATATCAGGTTTTTATAAACTCGCTCCGCAGGAAAGACTCAAACTCGTATCCGAATTCGCAGACCTCACGCAAGAAGAGGCATCATGCATCAGCGCCTCAGGCGCGCTGTCGATTGACGCAGCAGATAAGATGGTCGAAAATCTCATCGGAGTGATGGAGGTTCCAATGGGCGTGGCTGTAAATTTCCTCATCAACGGGAAAGACTATCTTATCCCGATGGCGATCGAAGAGCCTTCAGTAATAGCAGCAGCCAGTAACGCTGCCAAGATGGCTCGCGAGGGTGGAGGGTTCACCACGAGCAGCACAGGTCCTGTGATGATAGGTCAGATACAGGCTGTCGGCATCGCAGACCCTGCGGGTGCGAGGATGAGCATACTTGAAAAAAGGGATGAGATAATCAGGCGCGCCAATGAGGTTGATCCAGTCCTTGTTAAATTCGGGGGCGGCGCAAAGGAAGTTGAGGTAAGGGTCATAGATACGCCTGGCGGCAAGATGGTCATCACCCACCTGATAGTGGACTGCCGCGACGCAATGGGCGCCAACGCGGTCAATACAATGGCAGAAACAGTAGCTCCGTATATCGAAGAGCTGACCGGTGGGCGAGTGTACCTGCGCATCATCTCGAATTTTGCAGATAAGCGCATCATGAGAGCTAAAGCCGTGTTCACAAAAGAAGCCATTGGCGGCGAAGAGGTAGTGGACGGCATAATTGCAGCGTATAATTTTGCCGCAGGTGACCCGTATCGCGCAGCCACGCACAACAAAGGGATAATGAACGGTGTGACCGCAGCGGTGCTTGCGACTGGCAACGATACAAGAGCCATCGAGGCAGGGGCGCACGTATATGCATCACGAAGCGGCGCATACCGCCCGCTCTCATGCTATGAGAAGAACGCAAACAGGGACCTTGTTGCCACCATCGAGATGCCAATGGCAGTGGGTCTTGTCGGCGGCGCCACAAAGACAAACCCGATAGCCTGCGCTGCTGTAAAAATTCTCGGTGTCAAGACGGCGACAGAGCTGGGCGAGGTATTCGCTGCCCTGGGTCTTGCGCAGAATTTCGCAGCCATGCGTGCTCTTGCGACAGAAGGGATACAGAGAGGGCATATGGGGCTTCATTCGAGGAATGTTGCTATTCAGGCAGGGGCGACAGGGGAACTTGTTGATAAGATAGCTGAGATAATGGTGAAAGAGAGGAAGGTCAGGGCTGACAGGGCGAAAGAACTGCTGGAGGAGATGCAGGGGAGATAAAGACACATGAGAAAATGAACTTTGAAAAACCGAGGGAGGGCGATGGAACAGCAAACCGTGGAGGAACTCAAACAAAAGGCAGACAAATTTGAATCCCAGTACAATAAATTAAAACAGGAATTCAAAGAGTATATTGAGGTCAGCAGGAGAACTGAAGAAAAGAGGAGAGTTGAAATAAGAACTGACTTATCCAGGAAATTACTTGTTGTGGCTGATTCCCTGACCCGGATTACCGTATCTGATAATGGGCAATCATGTGAAAATATGAAAGACTATTCGGATAATTTCCGGAAGAATATAGAGGTAATTTATGACCAGATGCTCCATGCCTCAGGTCTCATTCCTATAGAACCAGGAGCAGGAGATAAATTCGATGACCAAAGGCACATAGCCGTAGGATTTGAAAACCGCACGGAATATCCCCGGAACTCCATAATCCAGATCGTAAGGAAAGGATACTTATGTGAAAATAATGTGATCCGTCCTGCAGAAGTCATCATCTCAAAAGAACCGGCAGAGCAAAAGACGATTAAACCAGGATTCTGGGATCGCCTTATCGGTCTGATAAAAAGAAAAAATAAATAAGATACAAAGGTGAAATGACAGAGGCTGGTAAAAATGCATACAAATATAATGGGCATTGATTTTGGCACCACGAACTCAAAAATGGCTTATATGCTGATCGATGAGCCGACGATCATCGAGAACAGTGAAGGAAAGAATGTCACACCCTCCATAGTTTATTTCAGGAATGAGGATGAGGCGATCGTAGGAGAACTGGCGAAGAGGAACATGATCGCGTATCCTGAGAATACAGTGGCTTCGATAAAGAGGGAAATGGGGACTGACTTTAAGAAAAAGATCGGGCGCCATAAATTCCCGCCTGAATATATAGGCGCTCAAATATTCAGGAAACTTGCTGATGATGCAAGAGCCAGGCTTGGCAAGACATTTACCGATATTGTTGTTTCGGTTCCA
>CABMHZ010000134.1 GCA_902386115.1 uncultured archaeon
CGTAAGTTTGGGCATGTACTTGGCTATCCCGCCAAGGTCCCCAATTATCCTTGTGCCTGCTGAATGCTGTATAACTCCGCACGACATGAAAAGCACGCATGTGATAAGACCATGTGAGAACTGCTGGAACATCGCCCCGCTCACAGAGAGAGGTACAAGCGCGGCTGCGCCCAATGTCACGTACCCCATGTGGCTTATGCTTGAGTATGCCACCATTTTCTTGAGATCGCGCTGGGCAAGAGCCAGGAATGTCCCGTAAAGTATGCTGAGAACTCCAATTATCGCCATCAGTGTAATCATCTTTCCGGGTGAATCGGTATACGGAAGAAGCGGAAGTATAACCCTGAAGAGACCATAGCCGCCCATTTTGAGCAGAAGTGCTGCAAGGATAACACTGCCTGCTGTTGGGGCTTCGACGTGAGCATCAGGAAGCCACGTGTGGAATGGCACTGCGGGCATCTTCACGATGAAACCGAATAACAGACCAATGAATATTGCGTCTTTTATCGAGATAACGTTCGTTATGAGCCAGCCGTCCATTACCTGGTATTCCTTGAGAAGGTATAACATGTCAAAGCTGGGCATTCCAGAATTCCGCCATGCATTGAAATAGAGCGTGAATATCGCAAGCAGCATCACAAGGCTTGCCACATGCGTATATATGAAGAACTTTATGGCTGCGTAGTCCTTTCGCGGACCGCCCCAGATGCTTATCAGGAAGTACATCGGGATGAGCACTATCTCCCAGAATATGTAGAACACGAAGAAGTCAAGTGAAGTGAAAACTCCGAGCACTCCTGTGAGTTCAAGGAGGATCAGACCATAAAATTTGTTGGCTTCTTTTGTCTCGCCCCATGCGAAAATCACTGTGAGAGGGATGACGATGCAGGACAAAAGCACAAGCGGCAATCCTATGCCATCCACTCCGAATCTCAGGTTTATGCCAAGGGCTGGTATCCAGCGGTAGAGTTCTTCGAACTGGATGCCTGCGGATGAACTGTCAAACCTGGATAACATTATCAACGATATGAGAAGCGCCATGCCTGATGTAAGCAGCGCCACAAGGCGCGCCTGCTCCCTTGTCTTTGTCAGGAAGGTTATTAGCGCCCCGATCAGCGATATCGCGATCATCAAAGTTATATAAACTACCATCTAAACACCTCTGAGTTTGAGGATAAGCAATAAAAGCCCAACTCCGAGCAGGGTGACGGAGGCATAATTCTGCACAACGCCTGTTTGCAGTTTCCGTGCCGTTTCTCCCAGCCAGAAAGCGGTTTTTCCAATGATGCCATCGATCACAAGCCCGTCTATTATCTTCCTGTCAACGAACTCTCCGGACTGCGCAACCACTCCATGGGTCAGTTTGACGCCGATCATGTCTGCGCCTATCTTGGGTTCATAATACCTGTTCAGCAGGAGTTTGTAGATCGGATTTCCGGATGAAATTATCTTGCTCATGTCAAGCATCCTCTTGTAGTATATTGCATATGATATCAGGAAGCCAAGCACTCCCACGATCACAGGGAGAAGGATAACGATGACCGGTATCTCCGGGGCTGCCCCTTCATGCCCTGCCACTTCAACATGCATCAGCTCAAAGTTCTTTTCAAGATATGGATAGAAATATCCCTGCGTGAACCCGAAGAACAGCGCAAGGATTGCGAGTATCATCAGGGGACGCGTCATTACGTTCGGGGATTCATGAGAATGCCTCTCTGAACGCGGCGTTCCTGTGAATGCCATGAACCAGAGCCTGAAGATATAGATGGATGTAAGAAGAGCTGCTATTATCGCAAAGGCGTATGGTATCATATCTCCCGTCTGTTCCCCGTATTCGAAAGTCCCTTCGATGATCATGTCCTTGCTGAAGAAACCCGCTGTCCCGATATTGAGGAACGGGATGCCGATGCCTGCAAGTGCAAGCGCCGCGATCATCATCGTCGTGCCCGTTATCTTCATCTTGCTGAACAGTCCGCCCATTTCGCGTATATCGTTCGTGCCCACGGCATGTATCACGCTGCCTGCACACAGGAAAAGAAGTGCCTTGAAGAAAGCATGGCTTATCAGGTGGAACATGGATATTCCGACCGCTTTTGCGCCAAGCACCGCGCCGGCAGTGCCAAGAGCAAGCATCATGTAGCCAAGCTGGCTGACTGTGGAATACGCCAGAACTCTCTTGATATCATTCATCACCAATCCCATCGTTGCTGCAAAGAGCGCAGTGAAACCGCCAACGTATGCCACAATCAGCAAAGAGTCGGGTACGTGAGCAGGGAATAATGCAGGAAAATGCTCGCCAAGTGTTGCAGGGGTCAGTGCGAACATGGGGAACGTCCTTGCCACAAGGTAAACGCCTGCCGTGACCATCGTTGCTGCGTGGATCAAAGCCGAAACCGTAGTCGGGCCTTCCATTGCGTCGGGCAGCCAGCCGTGCAGCGGGAACTGACCGCTCTTGCCTACTGCGCCGCCGAAGAACAGAAGTGTGATGTATGTGAGCTGTGTTGGATCGATGAGCGCTGCAGCCTCGAACATGGTCTTGAACTGGAGAATGAAATTCCCGGGTTCGGGAGTAAAAAGATGATTTGAAATGAGATTGCTCAGATTGACGTAAAGCAGGACGATGCCTGCCAGGAACAGAACGTCGCCAACACGCGTTACAAGGAACGCTTTCTTGGCTGCTGCTGCGGCTGATGGCTTGTGGTACCAGAACCCGATGAGCAGGAAAGAGCATAGTCCCACAAGTTCCCATGAAATGAAGAACTGGAGGATGTTGTCTGAAAGAACAACGCCAAGCATTGCAGCCGTGAAGAGGGATGTCTCGGCAAAGTACCGCGGCTTTGCCGGGTCATGCGCCATGTACCCTACTGCGTATATGTGGATGAGCAGGCTCACGAACGTCACCATCATCAGCATAACGACTGCAAGCGGGTCGATGAGAATGCCTATGTTCATATTGGCGAACCATGGCCAGGATTGCTGGACGATCCCGTTCGGATATATCTCAAGGAATATCCCGAGCGAGATGATAAATGAGCATGCGATCGCCGCGATCGGGAAATAAGCTCCCCCATGAGGTAGTTTCTTGCCCAGGAAGAGCGTCAGCACGAATGCAATTACTGGAAGTAAAACAATTAATGCTGCAAAGTCGCTGAACATTTTACCACCTCAGGATATTGATATTATCAAGATTGATCGTATCACGGGCCCTGAAGAGCGCAACGAGGATCGCAAACCCGATGGCTGCTTCCGCCGCAGCTATGGCGATGGAGAATAGCGCAAATACCTGACCTGAGGCATTGCCGTTAAAACTTGAGAACGCCACAAGGTTGAGATTGGCTGAATTAAGCATCAACTCTATACTCATGAGGATCTTGATACCGCTCCTCTGGGTGATAATGCCGTATGCTCCAATGGTGAATATCACGGCTGATATAATAAGATATGAGAAAAGATCTGTCATTACAATACCTCCCTTTTTGCAAGATACAGAGCGCCGATCAATGCCGCGATCAATAACAGGGACAGGAGTTCGAACGAAAAGACATAATTCGAGAATATCCCGCCTGCGCCTGTTGCAAGCTGCTCCACGGTTATTTCATTTGCCTGGTCTTTTCCCGACCATACCTTGACGCTGTCATCAATCGAAATGAATATCGCTGCGAATAACAGCAGAGCGACTATTAAATTAAGGATCTTATTCACCATTTTCTTCCTCTCCCTTCCGGGTTAACATTATTGTGAACAATATGAGAGTCACAACCGCTCCGACATACACAAGCACCTGCGCCCATGCAACGAATTCAGCCTTGAGGAGCAGGAACAACCCGGCTGTACCCATTAACGCACCTGCAAGATACACTGCACTGTGCACCAGTTGCTTTGAGCCCACGACCATGATCGATGAAATTATCGTGAATATCGATAAAACCAAAAATACTATGTCCATTATTCATTCACCTCTTTCTTGAAAAGGATCCTTTCCGGACCATATACAAGGCTCTCCCTGGTATAATCTGCAAGTTCATAACCACCCGACATTTTCAGGGCGTTCATCGGACATGCATCAACGCACAGACCGCAGAACAGGCACATCCCGAGATTGAATTCCGGGAACCATCTTGTTCCGTACTTTACTATCCGTATGGTTGAATTGGGGCAGGTCGACTCGCATATCCCGCACCCGATGCATGCATCCTCGTCCACGGCATGCCTGCCCCTGAACCTTGGCGCAAGCTTCATCCGTTCATACGGGTACTGCACGGTTACTGTTTTCCTGTTCCCTATCTGGAGGATGTGTTTCATGGTGACGATGAGACCTTTTATAATACCAGTCATCGCCCAGTCCTTGCTTATCCATGCCATTCAGATCACTCCCGCAGTCACCACAAAAGCAGCCAGGAGCAGGTTCAACAGTGCCAGGGGTATCATGATCTTCCAGCCCAGATTAAGGAGCTGGTCGATCCTGACTCTCGGGACGGTATCCCTCAACCACATTGCAAAGAAGATCACGGCATAGGTCTTTATCATGAAATATATCAGCGATGTCAGCTCGAAAGGAATGAAGGGAAGCGCCGGTCCTGTCCATCCTCCCAGGAAGATCGTGACTATTATGCCTGAGACCGCGAACAGGTGCGCGTACTCTGCAAGGAAGAACATGGCGAACTTCATGCCGCTGTATTCCGTGAAAAACCCTGCCACGAGTTCCTGTTCTGATTCCTGGAAGTCAAAAGGAATGCGTCCCATTTCTGCAATGCATGCGATCAGGAACAGGATGAACCCGAGCGGCTGTAAGAATATGAACCATTTAGGTATGAATCCGAACCAATAGCCGCTCTGGGCATTCACTATATCTACCGTGCTCAGTGACCCGACGAAAACGACCACCGCGATTGCAGTGATGGCAAGAGGGATCGTATAGCTGATGTCCTGCGCAACTGCCCTTATGGCGCCCATTAATGAATATTTGTTGTTGGACGCCCATCCGGCAAGCAATATGGATATCGGCGTGACGGCTGAAATGGCTATGATATAGAGCAGTCCGACCTTCAGGTCGGATACTATGAGTGATCGCCCGAATGGAAGCGGTATGAAAACAAGTAATACTGATACGAACACTACGAACGGTGCGAGAGTAAATATCCACCTGTCTGCTTTTGCGGGTATAATATCCTCTTTTCCAAGAAGCTTGATACCATCAGCGATGGGCTGGAAAAGCCCGCGGGGACCTGTTACCATCGGTCCGTATCTGGACTGGACTACTGCGAACATCTTACGTTCAAGCCATGAAAGGAACATGACGGTAAGGAGCACGAAAACAAGCAGTACCGCAATTATTACGAGGACGATTATTACCCTTAGGATATACTCCATCCCAAGGTCCTGGAAGAAACCCAGTATTATATTGTAAACTCCAATTGCATTGAGTATCGCCACTATCAAATCGTAAGCGTTTGGATTTGTTATCATCTTATCACCTGTCCACATCGCCAAGAACGACGTCAATGGTACCAAAAGCAGCTATCAGGTCAGGTATCTTAAGACCCGCGACCATCTTCGGTAAAGCCACGAGGTTGCAGAAAGAAGGTGAGCGTATCTTGACGCGATATGGTTTTGTCGTGCCGTCGCTTGCAACGTAGAAACCCAGTTCTCCTTTCGGCGCCTCTATCCTGCTGTAAACCTCGCCCGCCCGGGGCGTGAATATGCGCGGGAAAAAGGACATGACTGCCGTGGGGGCTCCTGTAGTTGGAGCCATGCCGTATCTCTGGTTAATGAACTTTCCTTCAGGCATCGTATCTGCTATCTGCTCCAGAATGTGCAGGCTCTCCCTCATTTCATCTACCCTGACAAGGTATCTTGCCAGGCTGTCGCATTCACTGCGCATGCATGCCTTGAAATCAAGGTCAGGATAAATTGAATAAGGCTCTACTTTTCTTATATCATAGTCAACACCTGAGCCGCGCAATGACGGGCCTGTCATCCCGCTATTGATAGCTTCCTCGGCGTTTATTACCCCTATATTTTTCATCCTCATGAGGAATATCTCGTTGCCATTGATGAGATCCTCGTAATCCGGGATGCGCTTTTCCATGTCTTTGATGAATTCCCTGAGCTTCGGGATGAAGCCGTCGGGCAGGTCTTCCCTTACCCCTCCGGGTCTGATATAATTGAAGGTCATCCTTGCGCCGCAGAGACTTTCGTAAAGCTGCAGGGCTTTCTCTCTTTCCCTGAACCCGTACATTATCATCGTGGATGCGCCAAGATCAAGAAGCAGCGAACCCATAAATACGAGATGGTTCACGATCCTGTTGAGTTCCATAACGAGCACACGGATATATTCAGCCCTCAACGGTACTTCTATTCCTGCAAGTTCTTCAACAGCCTTGACATAAGAATAATTGTTGGGCATGGCTGCGATATAATCAAGCCTGTCGGTATATGGTACGAACTGAAGATACGTCTTCATTTCTCCGAGCTTTTCAGTTCCCCTGTGCAAATATCCCACGACAACCTGGCAGTCCCTTATTATCTCTCCGTCCATTCTCAGTTTGAACCGCAGTACGCCGTGCGTGCTCGGGTGAACCGGACCCATGTTCAAAAGAAGCGTTTCTGTTTCCATGTTACTGCCCCCTCAACAGGTTCGAGCCGTCGGTGCTTACAATATCTTCCCCGTCCTCGCCTATGGTCACGAACTGCTCGGTCTTCATATCATAATCCTTCCTGAGCGGATACCCGATCCATCCTTCGGGGAGAAGTATCCTCATCAGGTCCGGATGACCGTTGAACTTTATCCCAACAAGGTCGTAGGTCTCGCGCTCCAGCCAGTCCGCAACTTTCCAGATGGAAACGACCGAGTCAATTTCAGGAGAACTGCGGTCCAGAACTACTTTCAGCGCAAGGTTCTGTTTTTTCTTATAAGAGAAAAAATTATAAATTACTTCGATCCTGTCAACACAGTCAACGCCTGTGATCACTGAGAGATTGTCAAAACCCATATCCCTGACTTTTGCCGCCACTTTTAACATATCCTCTTTTTTAATCACTGCAAGAGGCTTATTTGTCTGGATTCCCACGCTTAGAACCGAATTCGGGAGCGCATTTTTCAATTCCTCTGCCGGGTTCATAAAGCGATACCTCGCTTTCTTATGTTTTTCATTTATTGAGCCCCCATTTCACGCCGTATCCCTCGTTCTTGATCTTTTCCCTCAACTGGATTATTCC
>CABMHZ010000135.1 GCA_902386115.1 uncultured archaeon
ACCGTCTCGGCAGCAGTGAAAAAAGAGTTTCTGATCGAGGAACTCACTTTAAAGAAGGCGAAAAGGATGAAGAACCATGTAATAGTTATGGGTTATAAATTTTTGGGAAAGTATATAGTAGAAAATCTAAAAAAACTCGAAGTGGAGTACATAGTAATTGCAAAGGATACAAGCCAGGTTGATGCATTAAGAGCACAGGGAATCCCAGCGATACACTCCCCGGTTACACATGCCTTTGAAGCACTCAGGCAGGCTGGAGCAGAAAGAGCTTGTGCACTGGTATCAACGTTCGATGACGACTGCGATAATATGCTTGCTGTTCTAAGTGCTAAAAAGCTCAATAAAGAAATCCGCACAATTACCATAGTTAATGAAAGAGAACTTATGGAAGGTGCCAGAGAGTCCGGTGCTGATGTAGCGGTTTCCCTGCACGATGTAATTGGAGAGATGCTCGCGATTTCTACAATTTCAAAGGAAATCACAGGTGTTTTCCTTACCGAAAGGCTCAAATCAAGGCATATCGCAGAATTTGAGATAACCGCTTCAGGAATAAAGTACGGCGATCTGAAGGGGATTTGTCCTATATTGCTGATATCCAGGAAAGAGGAGGTAATTTACGATATGAGCGATGATTTCCAGCTTCATAGCGGGGATTTTGTTTATGCGCTTATTGATCATGAATCTCTTAAGGCTTTCAGAGAAAGACTGAAATCCCTGAGTTCTGCAAGATAGAACCTTATCCTGTTTTATTGTAACATGAAATTAAAGTACAATGAGTTTTATTAGCATCCCGAAGAAGATGAATTTAAACTTGAAATTCAAAGAAATTTTAAAAGAACTTAATCTGAAACAGGTTCAAAGATGGACATTATTCAGTATTGTGATAGGAATAGTTTCAGGTTTTGGAGCAATACTCTTCTATCTTGGATTGAGCGCACTTTCCAATTACGCCCTTGGCGGAATCGGCGGCTACTATCCGCCTGTGCCGGGCGGGGAACCTTCATTATTCGGACATCCTGCTACAAATATTAGATGGTTTCTCTTCTTATTGCCGGCAGCCGGAGGATTGCTTGCAGGCATTATAATTTATACTTATGCCCCCGAAGCTGAAGGACACGGCACAGACGCAGTTATTGATGCATATAATAATAAAAGGGGTTTTATCAGGAAAAGAGTCCCTGTCATTAAAACCATTTCATCCATTATAACAATCGGCACAGGTGGTAGCGCAGGAAGAGAAGGTCCTATAGCTCAAATAGGAGCGGGTTTTGGTTCAACACTTGCTTCGTTCCTGAAACTTAGCGACCGCGACAGGCGAATAATGGTCATCTGTGGTACTGCGGCAGGTATAGGCAGCATATTTAAGGCGCCGCTCGGAGGTGCCATCTTTGCCATAGAAGTACTATATAAAAGCGATATGGAAACTGAAGGACTCGTTCCTGCATTTATTTCATCCACGGTAGCCTATTCAATATTCTCATCCGTTTTTGGTTGGGGACATATCTTCACTACGCCAAATTTCAATTTCACCGACCCCAAAGAGCTTTTATTTTATGGGATTCTCGGAATATTATGCGCTGTAACTGCAATCCTATTTGTTATAATCTTCTACGGATTACGTGATAAAGTATTCAAACCTCTGAAAATCAAGCCTCATTTTAAACCAGCAATCGGTGGGCTCTTGGTGGGAATTATAGCAATTTTCTTGCCTGAGGTTTTGGGAACCGGCTATGGTTGGACCCAGATAGCTATTAACGGCGATATTGTCAGGATGTCGATCCTCCTTATGATGGTTCTTGTCCTGGCAAAAATCTTAGCAACTTCGTTTACCATCAGTTCAGGCGGCAGCGGCGGTGTGTTCGCCCCTTCACTTGTTATTGGGGCTATGGTTGGGGGCTCTTTCGGGCAGATTATGGCTGTTGTATTTCCGAATATAATAACCCAGCCAGGCTCTTATGCACTAGTGGGGATGGGAGCGCTGCTTGCAGGTGTTGCGAAGGTGCCGATAGCGGCGATTGTAATGGTTTCCGAGATGGCAGGGAACCATAATTTACTTGCTCCTATGATGGTCGCTTCGACGATCTCTTACGTGCTCGCTGGCAAATGGACGATATACGAAAAACAGGTAGAAAACCGTGCATCATCCCTTGCCCACAGGCGTGAGATGACAGTGGATATACTTGAGAGCGCCCTGGTAAAAGATGCAATGACTACGAATATTGTCACAGTCAGCCCTTTATTGAGGGTTCAAGGTGTACTTGATTTAATCCACAAATATGGTTATACAGGTTTTCCTGTTGTAGATGATAAAAATCTGGTCGGTATAATAACTTTCGAGGATGCGGAAAAAGTACCTTCCGATAAAAGAGACTCGACTCCAGTAAAAGATGTGATGACCAGGGAACTGATAGTAGCAGAGCCAGAAAATTCGCTTGAAGAGGCTCTTATGGAACTTCTCGATAAGAAAATTGGCAGGCTTCTTGTCGTGGATAGCAATGACCCAACAAAGCTTGTCGGAATTTTGACTAAATTAGATATCATAAGAGCCCATGCAAATTTGAGTTCCAGAAGATAGTGATTCCTAAAGGGTTGAGGAAATCGAGGAAATTCATTGTGGAATAGAAATATATATGTATCTTATGAAACAATTATAAATTAGAGAGGTGTAAAAAATGCCTTTAAATCCTAAAGCTTTTGGTTTGACAGCGGGGATTATCTGGGGTTTGGTAATTCTGGTATTTACTCCGGTTTCAATGAGTACCGGTTATGCTACAACGTTCTTAAATATAATTGTCAGTATATATCCGGGTTACAGTATAAGTCCACTGGGAAGTATTATCGGTTTAATTTATGGATTTGCAGATGCTTCCATTGGGTTTTACATATTTGCTCGAATATACAATTGGTTAGAGACGAAGAAATGAGCATACTCTTGCATCAACATGGCTTTTGACAGTAGATTTAATAAGCGAAATAGCTGGCTTTTTTATATGAAAAATTTTTGGTAACTGCTGCCATCTTTCACGATTTCAAAGTCAAATGTATATCGCTGATGCCCTTTAGGGTTTTGTAGCCCTTATCAGTAATCATATAGTCTCCTCGCTCATGTCGCTGCAAAATCATTCCACTATCAAGTAATTTCTGTAAATGAAAAAGTAAATTACCGCCGCGAAGTCCTGTAAGTGCTGAAAAATCTGAGAAGGTCTTTGTCCCTACAGATACTGCTTTCAAAATTTGAAGTCGCTGCATATTGGATAAGGGCTCGAGTATATCATTGACTATAAGCTCTTCAGGGATAGCTGATATATCGTTTTTCTTTTCTTCGTTTGTGTCATATATCCGCAGAGAGCGCATCAAATTGAGTTGTTTCCCAAAGAGATTTGAAACTTCGGAGAAGCATCTCTCGCATTGCTTTTTTGGAGCATTATTTCTCATATTCTGCAATTCAGACTGGTTTTTCGAAATAATGCTTTCATCTGCATTGCTCTGTTTTATCAAGCTTGTATTCTTATCCAAAAATCCAGTGAAAATCGATTTACAGGTGTCCCGCATTTCGCAATTTCTTATCATATTCCTTTCAAGACCATCCTCGATATCTCCTGTAACATGTCCGATTATGACATTAGAAAAATCCCTCTGGATGCCTGATAGGACAGATTCATTATGCAGCTGATTAGACTGCTCGAAAAATCGTCTCAGGTCATTATGCATATCAGACAGTTTTGATTTGATTTCAATTAGTGAGATAAAAGCAATGATGGAGACAGAAGAATGAGCGTAAAAGAAGAAATCCATGCACAGATAGTTGAAGCACTTAAAGGTGCAAAGTTCCCGATAAAGACACCTGAAGCACTCCTTTCAGCTTTCCCTGATGGAGCCAATACCACATGTCAGGTTGGTGACATTAAAATGACAGCAGGCGAAGCAGGAAAACTGCTCAAAGGAAGCGACTTCCCTTTTAAGAGCGCCAAACAAGTTGCTGACACAATTGTTCAAAGAGCAGGGCTGTGAGCCCAGTTTTTTGAATATTTTTTCTTTGCAGTTCCTCATTTCATGGGGCAGTGGGATGCTCTAGGTCGCAAGGCTTCGACTATGGGGCCATCCCATAGCCCGCAACCTGTTTCATTTTTTAAGGCGTATCGGTACGCCCGCGCTGCATAAGAGAAAATCCTTTTATCCTGATATCCGGTCCCCATATCCCCAATTCAAGATATTGGTAGTATATGATCAATTGCTAATATAGTGGATACAGAATCGCAGAAGCTATTACTTTACTTAGTCTTTGGGTGATTTGAAGCAAAAAGTCGCGGGGACTGAATTTTTCATAAACACTTGCTATGCCCTACGAAGAAACAATCTCTTGGAAAAAAGCGATTTGGTAACATCTGACCAACATTTTTCACATAACATCTTTTAATCCCCTGCCTGTTATTTCGTACACTCTATAACCTTTTGTTGGATATGCAACTATCAGGGTCCCTTTACCCTTTAACTCGCCTACATTTTCCACATTAACGCTTTTGACAGCGCCCAATCCGAAAGCATGGAGCCCTCCCATAGGAGTGAACTCTACATGGTAATCTTTGAGGACCTGCTCATACGCGCTTGTATCTATGTCTATGAATGAGAATTTGTCATTCGCCAGTAAACACAGCCCGTTCGACCAATCCCAGGACATTATCTCTTCCAGTGCAGTTGGCTTTTCCTGGTATTGCTTCCATTTGAACATCGGCCTCTTTGCATCCTTGTCTTTAGGCAGCGGTATAAAACCCTCAAGATAATAACTTGACTTCGCCAGTTGATGAGTACAATCCTAATTTTTTTTCTGTAACTTTGTTTTTATAACAACTGAATTTGTCATTCATATTCCCCTGGGCTTTCCCCAAAAATTCCCTGGCAAATTTGACA
>CABMHZ010000136.1 GCA_902386115.1 uncultured archaeon
AATTAACATAGGTGCTGGTCGTTCCATTGGTCCAGAAACCGTTCACGCTGACATTGTAGCTGTCAGTTATATTCCCGGTGCCGGAAGACCAGGTGGTATTTGCCCAGAAGTTGCCTGTTGTGGAGATCATATTTGGGGGGGATGGAGGAATATATGTCATTATATTTTGAACTGATAGTACAGCACTTATCACTTTCGATGAAGTTGTAAAGTTAATTCCAAATATAGGCAAATTGCCATTACTATCCGTTGTAAGATTGTAACCAATAGTTGAACCATTCCACACTGAATAATTTGTACTAGGAAGTAGACCGCTTATACTATAATTTAATCTTCTCGCTCCGGTTAGTGTTTCCTGCCATGAAATATTTTTCTGAGTCTCATTGATCAAAGTTCTTGTTATTACCAATGTTGCAGACGGAGATACAATCTGAGTTGTATTCAACCATATTCCATCATTTGTTTCATTGCTATAATTGAAACTAGAAGTATTGTCATATAAGTATAATCTTCTTGTTGTAAAATTTGTATTTCTAAAACTATTCGTCATACCAGTATTTTGCAAGTAATAATCATTGCTTGATGCCGATAAGATAGAGCTATCTTTTATGATATTATAAGCGGCTAAGTTAAGATAAACACTATTTGCATTTGTACCCGTAACTGTTACATTCATATTTGAAAAATTGTTATAATTACCATTGATATAAATGCCGTGAGCGGAGATTCCTAATGTTAAAATATTCAAATTAGAATAGCCATTGTTGTTCGAAGACGTAATGAACCCGCCATTACCATTATAACCTGACGTTATGATATTAAATCCTGAAAAATAATTTGAATTCGACAAATACATATAAATGCCGTATCCACTGGTGTTTGATGAAGAAATATTAACATTAGAAAAATTATTTGAGCCAGACAAATTTAGATAAATGCCATCTGAACTGCTTCCTTGAGTTGTAATAAATATATTTTCTACTTTACTATTGGCCACATTTTTGAAATAGATTCCATGAGAATATGTAACATCTTTATTTTTTTGGACTAACGTCAAATTTCGTATGACAACTTTACCATAACCAGCAGTATCGACTACTCCATAACCCGCATAAGTTGTTGAATAATTCACGACATATCCCTGACCCTCGATTGTAATATTGTTTGCACCAATAGTAAAGCAGGTACTAGTTGATGAAACATTTGAGGTCAATACATATACAGAATCTGTTTGATTCAATGTACCGCATGATGAAACATTTTGGGCATACACATTTACTGTTAATATTTCTATTATGAATAATATTGACATTAATATCATCATTAAGGTTGTACTTGCCTTC
The DNA here is from genome assembly GCA_902386115.1 of uncultured archaeon. Taxonomy (GTDB): domain Archaea; phylum Halobacteriota; class Methanosarcinia; order Methanosarcinales; family Methanoperedenaceae; genus Methanoperedens. The sequence continues at coordinate 1,344 of CABMHZ010000136.1, forward strand.
GCCATTTTATATTCAACATCCTTCATTTATTTTTATTAATTACTTTTTTTTTATTTATCAAGTCAACTCTTATCAAGATACAAATCAATAACCCTAATAAGATAATCAGAAAAATTGCCAACTCAAATCCTATAATCTTTGGATCTTTTAGGGGCTTGTTCGGTAATTCGGTTGAACTAATAAAAATTTTCTCTCTAACAATTTTCCAAATACTTGCATTATTACCTTCATATCCTAAAGCCCAAATACCTATTCCAATATTTTCAGATTTAATATAATCCAACTTTATTTCAAGAGATTGCTCATCTTCGTACCAAACTTGATGCCATGTCATGTTATTATAATATTTATAATAAGGTGTTCTTGAATTATAATCCCAAAATCTTCCATAGGTATCGGCATTAGCAATTGCATTTTTCATCGAAATATCTATACCACTTCCGGTAATATTAGAACCTGATTCTTCTGTTTCTGAAGGCCAATCATAACCAGAAAGATACAATCCCAATATTATCTTATTTGAAGGATAATAGTTTTTAAGGTCATTCACAGAATTTACTATACTATTATAAGGCGACGGAGAACCTGTTCTTGAGCTGTTTGACCAATGATAATTATAGCCTCTAAGAAATACTACATCAGTATAATTTGATAAATTCGCATTTCGATAAACATCTTCTATACTACCTGCTATGTTTATAGAGATATAATAATCAGGATTCTTAGACTTGACTTTAGCATAGATTTTCTTCATCAAATCTTCAAATAAATCTTTATTGGAAGTATCTGTATAGTGGTTTATAGTTCTGGGAAACTCGAAATCTAAATTTACTCCATCTGCTCCGTACATTTGCAAATTATTCGATATATTATTTGAAAGATCGTCTCTATGGTAAGCAAATATGTTGTCAAGTGTATCCATATCAAAATTTTTGACAGATATAATTATCTTGACATTATTGTTGTGGGCAAGTTTTTTAACTGTATTAAATCTGTTAATATTACTCGGTATATTTAACGTTCCATTGCTATTTGCATCCCATGAATGATATGCTACATAATTTAGCACACTCCAATCCGGCTCATATAAAGAAGGATCTATCCAATACGGCCAGAAGGCGTATATCACCTTGGAGTGCAATTGGTTTCCACCTCCCATTTCTGCGCCAACTGTTTCTACACTAACCAAGCGCAGAAAGATCAATATTAGCATTATCAGATAAGAATTAATTTTCATTTTAATAATATGGATATTCAACTCTTATTGAACCTACTTTTAGAGAATTATTTATTGGGATTCCTTCTACTTTCATACCTATCCCCCCGTAAGATGGAATACTTGGATCTTCTTCTTCTATTGTTAGATTATCGTTTACATAACATCCTGCATTACTTTCTACAACTGAGATTGAGAGCTTTGTTAGATTTTGAAGCGGATTTATGCCATTAAGCATTGATAGACCTACAGCGGTAGAATTTTTATTTCTAACTTCTATTATTGATACAGAATTATTGGTAAATTTACATGCCACATAATCATTTAAATCTTGAAATCGAGCAAGTAAATATATATTATCAGATCCATTGTTTTTGATTATGCTACTATAAATGTAATCTATCCAAAAGTAAGAACCATCAAGATACATAATTTCTCCTACTGTGGCATTATGATAATTAGTTATGTTTAAATTATCATTGTCCACGAGATTATCATGTCCCCATAATGGTACCCATCTCTTTTGATTGTCAAATTTTTCAATATATGGTAAATGAATAGACTCCGAAGCATCCATTTGTTTTATTAAATCATCCGCTGAAATGCTGTCCACAACTATTCTTTTGACCAGATAAGAATCGCTTCTTTGGTCATTATAATTGGCCCGAAAATTTGCATTTGTAGCAGGCTTAAATTGATAAAATATCATAGGATATATATGTTCTCCTATATCAGAAATAATTATGTCAGGGCCATAATCAGTCTGGTTAGTGTGAAATTCTCCTTCTCCATACGGGAATGCGTATCCTATAACCGTTTTATTGAATTCTTTTTCTAAAATGTATTTCGATATTTTATAATCTTGTTGAATCCTGTTAATATATTCTTGATCGGTTTCAGATCTATTTTCATTTATAATCCATTTCTTATTTGAATTAAATGGACCCTTGTTTCCTTTTGAATCTATTACAATATTATTGTAAGCAAGATAACTATGAGATTCGATATCCCATCTTCCACTATCTTCCATTTTATGCAATTCTTCCTTATTAAGATGAAATGGACCATTCGTTTCAAGACTTGGTTGTACTATTACGAACATAACCGCTGTATAATTTAATAATTTAAGAATAGGATCTACATTATAATAACTATCTTTTATGCCATCGTCGAACGTTATAACAAAAGATTTTTCTGGAATGTGTTTTTCTCCTCTTAAGAATAAGTATAAATCTTTCAAGTCAATAGTTTCATATCCAGCATTTTTCAAAGTAAACATTTGCTCTTTGAAGCTATCATATGTCATACTATACTTCCCAGTTTTTACTTCATTTAATCTATTCTCATCGGCGTATATTCCATGATAATTCAGTACAACAATGCTCGTCGCATATTTATTATCTAATCTTGATGGCTGATTTTTAGAAACAATGGATTTATATTCTAACTCTAATTCAGAATTGTTAATAATTACAAATCTTGTTGGACTGTTTGCCTTAATATCACTTCCTTTAGTAAAGTTGGGATCAATAGTTTTTGCCAGTATTTCCATATACGATGGCGAACAGATAATCAAGATTATCCAAAATATAATCGCAAACGAGAGATAGAATTTTAATTTACTATTTTTTTTGTTCATAATATCATCTCGTCCCCCATTTCATATTTCTTATGTCTAATAGGGCATAAAACATAAGATACGATGTAAACACCACGCCCAGAAATGTCCATGCAAATATATATTTCCAATTCTTATCATTTCTAAAAAATTGATAATGCAGTGCCAATAGGCATGTTATCAGAATAACTCCAGATATATAAAAAATCGGAATTATTCCAAATATCAGCGGATTAAGTATTAATGCTTTAAATGCAATAAATGGGGTCACCAATGAAATTATAACCAAGGGGAAAAAATATGTTATAGCAACAAATTTATCTTTCTTCAATATAAACTTAGATAATTTGACAGCATTAATGATCCAGGATTTTTTCCATCGTATTTGTTGTTTAGTAAACTGTCTAATATTATTGGGGACTATAGTATATGCCTGCACTTTATCGAGATAAATAGTCTTATACCCGGATTTCAATAATAGATTTGTTAAAGATCTATCGTCACCAAATGATACAGGTCTTGACAAAAATGTCTCATCTTTCCATATATCTAATATGGGTAATACAATAGTTTTTCTATATGCTGAACAACAACCGCTACAACAAAACACCATATCAAGCATACTTTCATAAGCTTTCATTGCTCTAAATGATATAAAATAGTAGGCTGCCTGCATTTTTGTAAGAAAGTTTTCATCTATATTTCTAGGATCTGTATGAGCAGCCACAGCTCCAATATTTGCATCTTGAAATGGTTGGACCAATATTTTTAAAGAGTCTTTTTCTATATAACTGTCACTATCTAACTGGATCAAAATATCTCCCTTTGCTTTTATGAAACCTTCTGCCATTGCATATCTCTTACCTTTATTTATTTTCCAGTCTATTACAGTTAGTCCCGGGTATATCTCTTTCATTTTTTCTATCTCTATCAAAGTCCTATCGGTACTACCGTCATTTATAACTACAACTTCAATCTTATCTCTTGGATAATTGACGTCATAACATTTAGCTATTGTATCCGCTATGACATTTTCTTCATTTTTTACAGGTATTACGAAACTGACCGTAGGTTCATAGTTATTATTTTTCCATTTCTTATCATTATTATAAAAAAAAGATGCCGTTATTCTTGTCAATACAAACACTGTAACACATATAGAATATAAATATGCCACAGTATCTTGTTTCGAGAGAGTCAAATATTTAATAAATAATATGGCTAAAATGACAGCTATGAAAATAAATGCAAGAACATTAAATCTTAAAAATTCTTGATATCTTTTATTTTTAAGATAATGAGATTTATGATCATTTATTTTCATAATATTTATACAAAATATTGTATTTATTATATTTCAATAGTCCTCTGCTCTGTGCGATTTGTAAACAAAATCGTGATTACCAAAAAAAAGCTCCTTTTCGGGAGGATGCAACGCAGCTTGCTGTGAGGACTCAACTTCGGCAGCGTTTAAGGTACATATATCTTCATTTACTTTTCTAACAGCCTTTAATAGCATCGGATCATGAATATTATATTGGTCAAAAAATGCTATAATCGCATTCAAATCCTTAGGAAGACATTTCCCGCCAAAACTATGTCCATGCTCCCAAGGATGATTTTTATAAAATTTATCCATTTGAACAACCTTCCTTATAATATTGGAGTCTATGCCAATTTCCTTGCACATCAAGTGTATCTCATTAAAGAAACTGATTTTTGTCGCGTAGAAGCAATTGTTTGCATACTTAGTCATCTCGGCTGTCCTTAAATTTGTCCTTATAATTGGACATTTAAAAGGCAAATACAATTGTTCAAGAACGTCTCCTGATTTTTTGTCATATTCTCCAATAACTATTCTATCTGGATTCTTGAAATCTTCATAAGGATTTGACTCTCTTAAAAATTCTGGATTAAAACAAACTCCTAAATCATTTCCAACTTTTTTGTTGGAATATTTTTCAATTAAAGGTATGATTATATTTTCGGTAGTCGTTGGAATTACGGTACTCTTTACTACCAATAGGAAATAATCTGGTTTTTTCCTGCATTCTTTTGAGAGTTCACTAACCGCAGATTCCATAATACCTAGGTCTATCTTTCGATTATTATCAGGCGTGGGAACACATATAAAGAAGATTTCAGAGTTTTTAACCACGGATTCCAGATCTGTTGTAGCCTGTAAGCCTTGTTTCTTTAAATCTTCTATTTTACTTATGTCAATATCATAGAACGATACATTATTTCCTAAATCTTTAAGTCCTTTTCCTGTAGCAGAGCCAACTATTCCGCTGCCTATGATGCCGATATTTGCGGTTTTCATATCTTTGTATCTCCTATATTTTTTTATGGATATTCAATTAAATGTTTTGTAATTCTTTAGAATCTCTATTGAATGCATTCAATCCTCCAAGAACAGAATATTTTTTCTCTGACTTATTATTGGCAAATCCACGATTAGGTTGAAGCGCTCTGAAATAAGAATCCATACATCCAATTGTGCAGAACATTTTTTCTCGAATGTAATTCTCTTGCACATAGATTTCCTTGCCACAGTTTTCACATTTAACTTCACGTATTTCCATATTTATTCCTCCTATTAACTTTTTTCATCCTGTGCTAGAACAAGGTCAATCCTCTTGTTACATGAAGATTGATTTGACCAAATCTGATAGTCTTGTTAGCTTATTGGCCGTTCCACCTGAGGAAGAATCCTGACTAAGACTGTTATAATAACTTCTATCTATAAATAATTATCGCGTTCAAAATATTATAATTATACACATAATACTCATCACGTGTATGAAAGTATCTGAGCAGTTCTTGCCGCAAAGCAATAGACAGGGGCCAAAGCTTATTTTTGATGAAAATTTCTGAAAACTGCGATAGGCGATATCCTTCAAATATAACATTCGCACCTATTTGAAAAACAGGGTCCACCATTCGTTAACCCTTATGGAGAAGTAAATGATCGCGATGCCTTTTATGATTTTTGCGGTGGATATGAAAATAAAGAACCTTTTTGAGTCATAATTCTCAATCCCGGCTACCATTGGAGCAAGGTCGCCGACCACCGGGATAAAGGGAGATGCCAGGAGCAGAAACCCGCCATAAACGCGAAAGTAACCCTGAATCTTTTTTTCTTTTTTAACGTCATGAAATGGTATGAATCTCCTGAGTTCATATTTTCCCAGCATGTAGCCGATATAAGCTCCCAGTATTGAGCCGATTATCAATATTATGAGAACTGTTTCTGGGTTTTCCCCTGCATGGAGTAAACCAAGCACTACAGGTTCCGTGGGTATTGGAATGATGGATGAAATTATTCCTATGGCAAAAAGCCCGATCATGCCGTAGTGTACGAATATTTTGAACATTATCATTAAGTACTTTATTAACATATTTTTACCTGATGGAACGAGATGTCAATCTGAGGTTAATATATATCATTTTGGTATTATTGCTGGCTCTGGTCGGCACATCTGTTTTTTACCAGATGAGATACAACAGTTTAAAGTCGGATTACGAAAGCTCCTTTAACTATATGAATGAAACCATAAAAAACCTTACCCTTAACCAGGAAGACCTTTACTCCAATATCAGCGATCTCAATGTATCAACGAACAGGGAAAATGCGCTTGCGTCAAGGCTGGATATGAAGAACCGGGAGCTTGAGAACATCAGCACGGAGCTTGCATCTGTCCAGCAGAAGCTTTTCGAATGCCAGAATAACTACGATGTACTGAGCGCAAACAGCACGTTCATGAATCAACTTCTTGCAAAACACGCGGGAGCCATCGGGAGTATGCAGGATCTGATCAACACGCTGAAAACCGATGTCCTGAACAACGCTTCGAACAGTAATATTCTTCATGATATCGAAAATCTCCAGACCCAACTGAACACGCTCAATACAAATTGACCATGTATAAACCCATAATAAGAGTTAATGAATTAAAAGATGTCCTTACCAGGTTCAGGGTTGTAGAGACTGCACTTGATGCGGTAATTTTGTTCTTATCGCTCTTTATTGTTCTTTCTTATGCAGGCGTGAATTCCATGTGGGCGATGCTGCTACCTCCTTTGCTGTTTTTTTTTATCGCATTAAAATACAGGGCTGATACTGACATCATAAAACTCATTGAAAAGAAGTATCCGGCGCTCAGGGAACGGCTCGGCGCCCTGTACGATAGCAGGGAGGAGAAAAATGCAGTTGTGGAAGACCTTGCCGAGTCTGTGGATCTGGATTTAGGACATGTTAAATATTCTTCGTTCATATCCACATGGCGCCTCGGGGTAAGGTCTGCTGTTATCCTGCTGCTTGTGGCTTTCGTACTGTCGGCTGCGCTTACCCATTCCCCGAAAAATATACAGCAGCCTGAAAGTCAGTCAAGCCAGACGTTCTCCAACATACCTGAAAATGCAGGAAGGGGCACACCACCTGATATCTTTGCGGAACCATCAGTTGTGAATATCGGGAACGACTCACAGGGCATCCTGATATACCGGGGACAGGGCAGCGAGCAAAATGTCGGTGGAGACGGAAAACAGGTCTCAGGTTACTCCGGGCTATTTCCGCCCGAAGCTTCATCCTCTGAGATATATTCGGAAGCAGTGCCCCCTGTGTACCAGCAGATTGTAAAAAATTACTTTACGAACCTCACGTCACATGACTGACATGTTAGAAAATCCCTCAGCCCTGGTATTGCTGCTTCTCCTGCTGCCTGTAATAATCCTGTACATTCTCAAACCGAAGCCAAAGACACTCAAAATACCTTCACTCATGCTGCTTATTTCTCAGGGGAAAAAATTGGGTTTAAGGTCGCTGTTCGGGACACTTATCCGAGACCTGCTTCTTCTCATCCAGCTTGCCGCAATAACAATTCTTGTTCTCGCTCTTGTAAATCCGTATTTCTCTACAAACGCCCAATACGAAAATACTGTGATAGTTCTGGATAATTCAGCAAGCATGTCTTCCGTGGATGTATCTCCTGACCGCTTCTCACAGGCTGTGGATATCGCTTCAGGATACATAAAGAACGGAAAGACAAGCCTGATACTTGCAGGGAGCACGCCGCTTCTTCTTTTTAAAGATGCTGACAGCGAAAAAGCCATTCGTGAACTAAGGGCGCAAAGAGCGGGTTCAACCGGAACAGACCTGAATGATGCCATGCTGCTGGCTATTGACCTTGTGGGCAGCAGTGATTCGAAAATCGTTGTGATATCTGATTTTTCGGGTCAGGACATAACGCTTGCACAGAAGACCATCGAAGCAAAAAACATCACTGTGGATTACAGGCAGGTGGGCAGAGGTGGCGGCAATGCCGGGATAGTGGAGGCTTCAGTTGAAGATGGTTCAGTGAAATTCGCGGTGAAAAATTATGTTACCGCCGCAAAAGAGGTCATCGTAAAACCGGATAGCGG
>CABMHZ010000137.1 GCA_902386115.1 uncultured archaeon
GTGGATACTTCGGATCTTGATGAGGTTGAGAATGACATTCTTCCGGATACAAAGCTTGTATTCCTGGAAACCACTGCAAATCACACGATGAGACTTACGGATATAAAGGCTGTCTCCGATCTCGCTCATGATAAGGGAGCACAGGTTATGGGGGACAATACTTTCATGACACCTTATTTCCAGCAGCCGCTCCTGCATGGCGCTGACGTTGTAGTGCACAGCGCAACGAAATACCTTAACGGTCACGGGGATACGATCGGCGGCGTTATGGTGGGAACATCTGCATTCATAAGCGCAGCGAGGCACACGGCAAAGAACATCGGCGGAGCGTTAAGTCCTTTTAACGCATGGCTGATAATCAGGGGGATGAAGACACTTGCTTTAAGGATGGAGAGGCATAATTCTAATGCCCTGCAGGTTGCAAGGTACCTGGAGGGGCATGAAAAGATAGACTGTGTGATCTATCCGGGACTTCCGGGTTTTGAGCAAAGGGACATTGCGAAGAAGCAGATGAAAGGAAACGGGGGTATGCTGGCGTTTTGTCTTAAAAAAGCCGGGGATGTTCCGTTATTCCTGGATTCCGTGAAGCTCTGCTCGCTTGCCGTGAGTCTTGGAGAAGTGGGAACGCTCGTCCAGCACCCGGCTACAATGACACATGCCGTCATACCTGCGGATAAAAGGATAAAATACGGCATCAGCGATGAGCTCGTGCGTCTGTCCGTGGGGCTTGAGGATGCGGAGGATATAATTTCAGATATTGAACAGGCTCTGGCTGGAATATGATAATTTTGGTCAGGTCGGGAAAAATATTTTATTTTTCATGTGGATACCATGAACCTGCATCTGAGACGGACGATCATAAAGGTCGAAACCTCGAAGATTCTCTGATTTTCTCACACTACTCTTTTATCCCGATTTTACCTTTACTTTTCTCCAAACCCCGAAATAATTTTTATATCTTTCACTAAAAAATAGTGAATTTGAGCAAATCTACGAATGATGCTCATATAAATGTCCATGTAATTCCGTAACCTTTATATATACTCATTATAATGATATGATTAGTAGGTTGGACCGCAAAAGGTCTTGCGGCATCACCTAAGTCAAAGGAGATGAAAAATGGCGAAAATAATGCACGTACAGACCGTACTTGTGGTAGAAGATCTCGAAGCTCTTAAGGAAAAGACCGGAGAGACCGCAACAAAAGACGCTCTTGCCAAGGCGGTTCATCATTACATAGAGTGCGAATACACCCAAGTAGAAGATATGTGGGCTAAAAAACTCGAAAAAGTAGTAAAACGAAAACAAGAAGAAAGATAATTGGAGGAAAGCTATATGAGAACATTTAGAAAAAATGAAGAAGCAGTATCGCCGGTCATCGGTGTCATATTGATGGTCGCGATCACTGTAATTTTAGCGGCAGTAATTGCTGCTTTCGTGTTCGGTCTGGGCGGGTCTCAGCAGGCTGCACCGACAGCAAGCATAACAGCATCAAATAACCCTGACACCCCAAGCGCTGATCTGAAGATACAGCACAAAGGTGGAGATCTGCTCAAAGGAGGAGACTGGAAGATATCCATCGTTAAAGTTGGAGAATCACCTTCATATATAACTTCAGTACCAGGAAATGATTTGGGGGTTGGTGCTCAGATAGTAACAATGAACCAGACAAATGGTCTCGCCGCAGCTACTGCTACTGTTGACGGAATAATTGTAACAAACTATACGATAGCCTCTGGCACAGTTACGGCTTTAGGTGTTCCAACATTTGACGCAACTCTTGCAAGCGGTGGTGTAGCTATGGTATCAGGTCAGAAGTACGACGTTAAACTTGTTCACGTACCATCCAATGCGATGTTACTTGACCAGGTTGTAGAAGTAAGGTAAGATTAACATCTTGCCTTTTTTTCTTTTTTTCCGGACATATTAAATATATATACTTAAAACAATATAAGAACTATCATGAAGAATGAAACAGCAGTATCTCCTGTGATAGGTACAATACTGATGGTCGCGATCACTGTTATATTAGCTGCGGTAATAGCGGTTTTTGGATTCAGCTTCGGAATCTCAGATCAAAAAGGACCTACAGCAAGCATTATACTGGGCAATGTTCCTGAGACTATCGGAATTATTGATATGAAAATAACACATAACGGCGGCGATAGATTGAAGGCAGGAGACTGGAAGATTTCCATAGTTCCTGCCGGAGAAGTGCCAGTATATCGAACATCAAGTACTGATTTTCAGGCTGGAGATATGATTATAACCACTAATTTAACAAACGATAATACAGGACTTGACTATGTTGTCACCAATAAGGCTGTTTATACTACTTCTGGAGATCCCCCTCATCTTATAGCAGACCAAAAGTATGAAGTTAAAATAATAGTCTATCCGTACAAGACACTGGTAACTGATGGAATTGTTTCGGTAAGATAAACCTTATTTTTTTATAAAAACTTCTAAAACGCAGAGTAAGCCAGCGTACTATTCCCATTTCAGCTTTGTCCCGACCGAACCCATTCAATAAATCCGATTTCTCAAATCAAATATGGTCTTTAAGCGTTAAAATTCAGCGAATCGACAGGATTAACATGATTAACAGGATAGATTTTTACATTTATCCAGTCAATCCTGTTATCCCGTCCAAAAATTGCTAAAATGCCATCATAAAATTATGTAAACTTAAGAACCATGCTATAGTATGCGCACCGAAGGACGATTACCTGGCAATCATTACGGCATATATACCAAAATCCAGAAAATGGGAAAGTAATCTGAAAAGCAGGAGGAAAATATAATGGAATGTCATTTTTGCGGAGGAGAAATGAAAAAAGGAAAGACCACGTACACACTCAACAGGTCGGGCTATCACCTGCTCATCGATGACGTGCCGGCATGGGTCTGTATGCAGTGCAACGAAGCATATTTTGAAGAAAATGCTGTTGATACCATCCAGTTTATGATCAAAAACCTGGATAAACAGATAAATAAGGTGAGAGAAGCTGCTATAGCATAGAGCCGTGCTAAACCGCAGAAGAATATTGAATATCCGCAACTTTTGCTTTTATTTCTGCAAGCTCAAATTCCATTTTTGACAATCTCTCGTCAATATGCAATTTGAATCCCTCATTAATAGATTGAAGCTCAGAAGTTATTTGTTCCCTGCTATAATCGATTTTAGAGGATACGCCTTTTATTTCTTTAATAGTCTGGTCCTGTTTATCCAGCATCTTATCCTGCTTATTATCTATACTGATTATCGCAGGTATGCCTTTATTTAATTGTTCCACCTGGAAGAGGTGCAAATAATCTGAAATGGGCATTACATACCCATCAAGATCTTCAAATGATCTTTCAGATACCAATGCATGTCCAGGAGCTTTTTTATCGGCAAAGCTCCTGAATGCCTGCATCGCTCTGGCATTTCCTTCGGCTTGAACCATTAAAATTTGCCCATTATCAAAATCATTGTATGCATTGAAACCCTTGATGCCCAGTTCCAGAGCTTTTCTCAGTAGGAAAAACCTGTAACCAACATCATGGACTTTTTCACCTTTTATTTTGCATTTTATCTTAACCATTTATTGCACCCTTCCGCGTTTTGCATTTTTCAAACCAATATCATATCATGTTTAAATGATATATACCTTATTCCTCCATGAATTACAAATATCTTGCAGAAAAGAGCACATAGAGCACGACAAGACGAGCAACTACAGTTTTCCCCCTCAGGATTTCTACTAAGTTCCCACGATCGTCCTGAAATGAGTTAGCCTCTTTTCCCACTTCGCATCTGTTCCGATCTCCGAATGGCATTTAGTGCACTCATCAGTATGGCAATTCGTACATGCAACTCCCCTTGCCCTGTGGATAGTTATTAGATTCCCGCCGCTTGGCAAAAGCGGGTCAGGATAACCGTGGCAATTGTTGCATGGGATACTCCCGTTAACGAACACCGGTATTCCCGGAGTTGTTGTGCCGTGACATTTCTCGCATGTGACATTGGCATTGATCGGATGCTTCTCATGAGATATCTTATGGCAGGAAAGGCAATACGCCCCGCCTCCTGCATGCGCTTTAACTGTCAAAGCCTGGGGTATGAAAGGTTTACCCGACATATGGCATCCTTCACAGACATCTCCAGATACGTAAATCGTCAAATTGCTGGCAGGATTATTTTCCACTTTAGCATCGTTATGCCTGACCTGTACTTGAGGCGTCTCCACTCTATTCTCCATCTCATGAAATATCACGACAAAGAATGCAAATATGGCTATCGTAACAAATACCAACTGTAATATTGTCCTGTATTGCTTCATTTATTCGTCCTGTGAAGTATTATCAACACTGTAATTGCCAAAATAAGCAAAAATGCAGGTATCAAACCTTCAAGCAAACTTAACTGGTGAACCGGTGGACTGGTAAGACTTCCCACGGATGTTTTAACAGGCATAGTGAAATTTTTTAGCTGGGTTGGCTCCCTTACCATTATTTCGCTTAATATCGGTTCACCGCAGCCGCTTTCTTTCATCCCGTTTATATATATTCCCGGTGGATCAAGCTCTAACTGTCCCGGAGCTTTTATTGAAATATTATAAGATATAATTGCTGAATCCCTGGGTAATAAAACTCCTTCATAATCCATGACCCCGTCCATAAAAGTTGAGTTTTCGGGAATCGTGTCATTTATCCTGACCTTCGAAGGCATGTCCCCGCTGTTCCTGATAGTAACTGTTACAGTCGTATTTCCGCCGGGAAATATCACAGGTCTATCAGGTTTTTTAAAAACCTGGATGCAAGGTCCATGAACCTCGGTAAAAGGAGTCCTGGATTGCAGGCTCCATGTCCTGTTCAAATCGAAAAACAAAAGCTGCGCCGAGGGATGTTTTAATGTTCCGGGACGCAGCGCTTTAACCCTGTATTTAAATTCACGCGACTCGAATGGTTTAAGGTCGAAAGTCCAGTCCAGCGACTGGTTATCAACTGAAAACTGGCTGCCTGCCAAATCTTTGAGCCTTAGCCCTTTTATTCCGTAATTTTGATAATTAGTAACTCCTATTGACACAAATATCTCGTCTCCCTCAAGCCAGCGGTTAATATCTGTCTCTTTATTATATCCGTAAATAGACCGGTATATTCTCTCCACTTCCTGCCTGTCCGGCATCATAGCTTCCGGGGTTGCGGATTTTGAGATATTGACCGAAGGCAGGAGCGTTACATTTCTGATCGTATCATAGTAATAAGTTATCCCCTCCTTTTTTCCCCTTACATAGGCATGTATCGAGTAGTCGATTTTTTCAGGCAGGGAAGGGAATCTAAGTGACATATTTATAGTCTCGCTGCTGGATTCAATCAAGTTCTGCTGGTTCTTGCCTCCAAGTTCCGGAAGCTGGTAATACGCCTTCCCATTTTCGATAATAAGCCCATCCGTATCTACATAGACAACATTATCTGTGGATTCCGCATCGCCGTAGTTTGTAACGATCAATCCAACCGGAATTCTCTCATTTATGTGGTATGAATTACGCACTCCATTGTCGGTTATAGTCTCATTCTTTACAGGATTTTCAGTCCAGTTCCCAAAAGGGTCTAATGCAACATACTCATAACTAATGATTTGATTTGTGTCGTTATTAAATTCAATAAATAGTTCCGGTCTTATAAGGTCTATTCTGATCTCGGCTTCGGGACAGCACGTGAATATGCCTGCAGGAGGCACTATTTTATTAGTCGTGATTGTCATCATATTGTTAAATAGTTTCACTGGTGGTGTATAGATCATATTCCCGCCGGCATCCCATTCACCCTTCAATATGATGGTCTCCTGCCTGCCCATGAAGCTTATATCCAGCACGACTTTTCCCTGCGCATCAAAATCCCTTACTGCGATAGTGTACTTTCCATCGTCATTAGTGTAATTTCTTCTCAAATAATTTAGCGTTACGGTCTTACCGTCGCCATTTCTTTTTTTTTCATCTATATGGGTATAATTCCCCCAGTCTTCTTCGAAGATGGTAGCAGCAACTGGAAAAATTAATAACAATATTGACAATAATGATAACAAAAGCAATAATCCCTTCATTCCTGTCTCCTGAACTTTATCAAAAAGTAATAGCCTGTTGCAAGCATAACGATACCGAGCATAATTGAAGCGTAAGAATAAACAGGCTCCCATTTAATATCAAGCCCTATCATCTGCCATGTCAGATTCGCTACATTGTTCTCGATGAGGTAGCCCAGCAGTGCAATTGAAAAAACTATGACTGAAAGCACCAATAATGCAGTACCTATGTGAGAAGGCTTAATAATTTTTGCTGTATGGGGCTTTTCCTCCCTGACTTCCGGTTTTTTTATCATTGCCTGGATGTTTTTTAATCTCTCCGATATGCCGAAAGGTAAAATGCCTCTGGTTTTAACCTCGCACCATATGTAAAATAAGAGTATATACGATCCGAGACCCAGGTACATTATAAGAAGCATATAATCAGGAGAAAACAGGGCTGAAAACATGATGGTGGTCATGGGCAATACCAATATTACCGCGGCAACCCAATACCAGGCTTTTGTTTCCTCCCAGAGATTGTGATGTGAAGTAATTACCGCCCACCAGATAATATAGGTGATAGGTCCAATAAAAGGAGTTAATACATTGGGGTTATAAAACATGAACATATAGATCGCGATCGTGATCGTCGTTAACATGACATACTGGAACTGGTTTCTGATATTTTTAGCAAACTGCGCCGGAACAAGTTCGCGATATTGTTCTGTTTTTCCCCATTCTATACTCTTCCTTATATCGTTAACATTGTAATTGAGATTATCAATCCTTTCAGATAGTATATCATACCCGGCTTTTGTTTCTGCTATATCAGCCAGTAACGGTTCGAGACGGTCGTAAAGGGTTTCTACGAATATACTGTCAGCGATCGCCTTGAGAAAAGCAGCCCTTCTTATGAACCTGTAAGCAGCAAAGAGAAAACCATAACCAAGCATGACAGTAATGATACTTATGGACAGGTCAAGTTCATTCATGCTTCCAAATATCAATTCAGCGATCTTTAGTGCAGAAGTAATGATAAAATACAAACCTGAGGCTATCATTAACCCTATCGCCAGAATATCACCAAACGAGAAATATGTTGTCGCTAAATCACGATTTTCGTTTTGCTTCAATTCCATTACATCCAGTTCTCCGAACAAGTATTAAAAAGCATTGATTTGGTTTATTTGTCTTTGTAATAAGTTTGTTGCATTGTTGTTATATTTAAATATAAGTTTTATGGCTTGAAAAGACATTTAGTTAAATTGTTTATAATATATTTTACCACAACTTTTTAATACAATAAGTATTTTATATAATAATTGCATATATGTTTCTGTGACAACCGTTGCGCTGCCTTTTCAAATTTACTAAACTATCAATATTTTAATTTATCATGGAAGAACGAATAATCACCCCAACAACGCAGGCTGACGAAATAGAAGAGATTCCTATCCGTCCTGGCAGTCTTGATGAATTTATAGGTCAGACCGCGCTAAAGGAAGCCCTGAATATATTCATCGAAGCCTCGAAAAAAAGGGACGAACCGCTTGACCACATCCTGTTCTCGGGACCTCCGGGGCTGGGGAAGACCACACTTGCACATATAATTGCGCATGAAATGGGTACTGACATCAAAGCAACATCAGGACCCGTGCTTGAGCGCCCCGGCGACCTTGCCGCAGTGCTCACAGTCCTGAAAAAGGGGGATGTGCTGTTTATCGATGAGATACACCGCATGAACCACGTCATAGAAGAAGTGCTGTACCCTGCGATGGAGGATTATGAGATTGATGTCATGATAGGCGAAGGACAAAGCGCGGGTTCTATAAAGCTGAATCTTGAGCATTTCACGCTCATTGGCGCCACAACAAAGGTGGGTCTCCTGGGCTCCCCGTTCAGGGACAGGTTCGGGTTCACAGCGCGCCTTAACCTGTATGAAGTGGAAGAACTTGTTATGGTCGTGAAGAGAAGCGCGTCCATCCTGGGAATTCCCGTAACCCCTGACGGTTCAATGGAAATCGCAAAACGCAGCCGCGGAACGCCGCGCATCGCGAACCGCCTGCTCCGGCGCGTGAGGGATTACGCAAGCGTGAGGGCGAAGGGTGAGATCACGCAGGAAGTTGCTGACAGGGCGCTGACCATGCTGGGTATCGACAGGCTCGGGCTTGACGACCTTGACAGGCGCATCCTGAGGGTTATAGCCGAAGATTTTAGAGGAGGTCCTGTAGGCGTAAAGACCATTGCCATCTCAGTGGGTGAGGAGACACGGACAATAGAAGAGGTCTATGAGCCTTATCTTATCCAGATAGGGTTCATTAAAAGGACACCTCAGGGTCGGGAGACAACGATGGCTGCAGGGGAACACTTGAGTATTAATTGATACTTCTCCCTTTACCTCTCAAAATTGAAATTCTGCTTCACTATCTTTAGCGCGCAGTAATTCCCGCACATGGTGCATGCTTCAGAATCCTCAGGCGACCTGCTGTCCCTGACCTCCCTTGCATGAGCCGGGTCGATTGCAAGCTCGTACATCCTGTCCCATTGCAGGTCGCGCCGTGCCCGTCCCATGTCAAGATCCCGCTCCCTGTCGTTGTTCTTTACCATATCGCCAATATGCGCCGCTATCCTTGCCGTTATCACACCCTGCCTCACGTCATCCACGTTGGGAAGCGCAAGGTGCTCAGCCGGTGTAACATAGCAGATAAAATCAGCGCCGTATGCGCTCGATAACGATGCGCCGATGGCTGCAACGATGTGGTCATATCCCGGCGCGATGTCAGTCACAAGCGGTCCCAGCATGTAGAACGGCTTATCCCCGCTCAAACGCTTCATGAGCTTCACATTGGCGTCTATTTCGTCTATCGGTATATGTCCAGGTCCTTCCACGATGGTCTGAACGCCTGCCGCGTGAGACCTGTCTGAGAGTTCAGAGTTCATGATAAGCTCCTGTATCTGTGCGCGGTCTGTGGAGTCGTGTATCGCCCCTGCACGCATTCCGTTGCCCATGCTGAGTGTGACCTCGTGCTCTTTCATTATATCGAGCAGGTAATCGAACTCGCTGTACAGAGGGTTCTCCTTCTCGTTGTGTAGCATCCATGCGGTCATGAACGCCCCGCCGCGCGAACATAATCCTCCGAAGCGCCCCTGGTTCTTGAGCCTCTCCACGGTCATGAGATTGATGCCTGTGTGGATAGCCATGAAATTCGTCCCCAGCTTTGCCTGTTCCGCGGTTATCCTGAATAGTTCATCTTCCTTCATGTCAACTGCGCTTCCGTATTTGCGAATAGCCTCTATGAAAGCCTGGTACAGAGGCACGCTTCCGACTGAAAGTGTTGTGGAATCAACAATTTTTTTCCTGATATCATAAAAATCCCCGCCAGTTGAAAGCTCCATGAGCGTGTCTGCGCCTGTGGCTTCTGCAACCCTTGCCTTTTCTATTTCCATTTCGATATCCACGATATCCGACGATGTACCGATGGACGCGTTCACCTTGGTGCGCAGTCCCTTCCCGATCCCGCATGGCTTTGTGTAGCGGTACGGGCTCACAGGGATAACTATCCTTCCGTTCGCTATTCCCCGGCGCACTAATTCGGGTTCGACTCTCTCCTGCTCTGCAACCTGCTTCATCTCTTCTGTAAGGTTGCCTTTTTTTGCTTCTGCGATAAGGCTCATAAGTATTACCTGGGTTTTGGAGGGATGCGATTATAGATAAATGTGTTTAATCAATAAAATTGAATTTAACGCAAGTAAAATTGACTAATTCTAATTCCCGTTAGTCAGCAGGAATATGCTCAGCACAGCAAAAGCAACCCCGGCTGCAACCCGGAAGTTCACTGCTTCACCCAGGAAAACCACACCCAGGAGCACGCTTACAAGCAGGCTCATATTCGAGATCGGAACGACCTTGGAAAGAGGTCCGGTCTCAAGCGCCATGAAGAAAACGATAGTCGCCACAGCAGCAGCGACGCCTCCTATGATCCCGTATTTTATGCCGCTGGCATCAAGGTTGAAATCGCTTTTCGAGATAAAATACGCGCCAAGCAATATCTGGGCTACGAATTGAGCTGTGATAAAGATCATCGAGGATGCAACAGGATTGTTCCCGGTTGATGACAGCTTGATGAAGAACTGCATTATCCCATACAGTAGAACGCATGCCACGGCATAAATTATCCAGCTCATACAATAGTCAGAAGAACCCGTGAAATGATAAAGATTACTTCACACCTTATCCCTTACGAGCTTTTCCAGTTCGTCGAACGCAGGCGGTCTTATCTGGAAAACATCGATGCCTGCTGGATATTCTATGGGTCTTCCTTCAGTGAAAATAAGCACGCCGCTGGTATTCTCCGGCAGTCGCGCTATTATCTCCGTGGCATGTTTGCTTATCCCGTCCTGCATCTCCTGGATCTTTTTAACCAGGTATTCTCTCCATTTATCAAAGTCAATGTCTTTGCCGTAGAAGCCTTTGTGGATTTCCATGATATCAGGTGAAAATGATTTTGAATATTCTTCGAAAATGAGTTTTGCCTGCCTGAGAGATTCGGTTTTATCAATCCCCTTCAGGTTTGCACCTGCCTCTGCAAGCGTCTTTATGAATTTGTAATGGTTGCTCTCTTTCCCGAACCTCTCAAAAAATTCAATGCCCTTTATTTCCTCCTCATCCATGCCTTCAACGTACACAGTTCCGATATTCCCGTATGTTGACCTGAAATATTCTATCTTTTCCCTTACCTCACCCCAGAACCGTTCCACCTTTGCTTTGTCGATATCCATCTCCAGTGCCAGTTCTTCAAATGGAAGCGTGGGCACAATGTATAGTTTCCTCTTTTCTTTGAAGCTCTCTGCTTCAGGTTTCTCGATCTTTCCTAACTCTGCCATGTTACAGTTCTTATTCCCGAAGAAATATAAATGTTCCCGTAACACCAAAGTATTTTACACATCCCTGCCATTAATCGCGCCATGCGCAAAAAACAGAAAGACTGGGCTAAGGACATGGCATACGAGCGCATCCTGCGGCTTTTTGAACTTGCAGATGAGGCATTCAAAATGCATCCTGAGCGCAGCGACAGGTATGTGCAACTTGCAAGGCTCATCGGTATGAGATACCGTGTCAGGATGCCGCCTGAGTTGAAACGCCGTATTTGCAGGCACTGCCACTCATATTTAGTCCAGGGCGTAACGGCTCGCACAAGGCTTCAGGGGACGCATATAGCTACGACGTGCCTTACTTGCGGGAAACAGATGAGAATACCGTATTAAAGAAGCCCCATACACAGGATGTATCCAAATATCTGAATTAGTTGCGGTTATTTACTGATCTGACCGTGAAACGTAATCGGCGAAAATCCTATCTTATCATTAACTACCCTTTCAGCCTTTATATCCGTCTCGATAATGAAAACCTCAAGCACCATGAACGCTTCAGCTTCCTTCCTGATGCAGCCCATCGTCATCCCCCTGCTGCTTCCGGCAACCGCATGCAGGTGTATCTTTGGCGCGCCGTCCTCCAGGAATATATTCCCCGCGCCCACTATTTCGCGCACGTCATCGAAAGACGACCATTCGGCTACGGGCGGAACGGATTTTTCCTTCGGTCCCATGACCAGTTGCGCTTTCCCGGAAGCGCCCAGTATCGTGAAAAAAGCCGACTTAATATCTTCCTTTACCGCAAGCGCAATCAGCTCTTTCAAGAGGTCTTCTCCGTGGTCCACCCTTGCCACGAATATCCGCCCTATTGAACCCTTGCGATAATCCATGTACAAAGTACAACATACATAGATTAAAACTTGCGATTCTGGATATTTTTGCAACAGACAAAAACTATATACCCCAAACAACATTTAAGGCAGGGCTGGGCCCGTGGTCTAGTCGGTTATGACGTCGCTCTTACACAGCGGAGATCCGGAGTTCGAATCTCCGCGGGCCCATAAAAATATTTTTTGTCATTTTTCCAGTTTACACAGGCTGTTTGGCTCCGCACTTGTCGCAGAACATTGCAGTGGCTGGAATTACCCCGCTGCATGAATAACACTCCTTTATTTCAGTGTCAGGGGGAGGTGTCTTTTTGCAGGTGGGACATGCGGTCATTTCCCTCTTCATAGGATCGCCGCAGTTCATGCAGTACCTTTCAGCAAGCTCCTCGAACACTACTTTTTTCTCACCGTGCAAACTGCCGAATGTTGCGGTGATCGTTGCCGTACCGGTTCTCATACACGAACTGAGGATAGCAATTCCTGAAAGTGTCCCTGGGGGGATCTTCACAGGGCTTGTAACCGTGCCAAGCGATGTGGACATTTCAACTATTCTTTCGTCCGGGGAAGTTATAAAGTTCCCTTTATCGTCTTTGATCTTGATCGTCACCGACGAGATGGATATACCGTCAGCAGGTATCTTTGACGGAGCTACTTCAAGAACGAGCCCTGCAACGTTGCCGGCAAAGTTAACCCTGGCATTTGCTTTCTGGATACCTGATTTTGCCTCAAGGGTTACAATCCCGCACACATTTGACGATTTTAATTCAGTTTCTGCCGTCTCCTCACCTTTGAGAATAACAACTTTCATTACATTGCCCGAAGTAGATCTTATCTCAACATTGCGGTCTTTTAATTGCTTTCTTGGCTTCCCTGACGGATCAACGAACTGTACTTTCAGGGGAATGGTTGAGGTGCCATCGCAGGGAGCACTTGTTATCAGAGGTATCAACTCGAGCCTGCCTTTTAACCAGAATTCCTGAAAAGCTGCTGCGGCAGAAATTAATAATAATACTAAGATAATGAAAATTAAACCTGAAAAAGGGGAGGCTGTGAAAGCTTCAGGAGGCTGGCTAACTGGAGTTTCAGCGGCAGCGCTCAGGCAGGATATTATTAAAATAAACATTATCATAATTATTTTAGCATTTTTAATCAATTTTTTATCTCCTTTGTGACTCCCAATAATATCTAAACCATCATATATTAAGTTATGGCTTGGAATAATCTGGTTAAGACTACGCTAACTGTATGTCTCAATAAATATATAATATAGCTTTTATTTTTTATTCCCGGAAAAGTGAAAAATTGTATGATTATAACAATAATTATAATGGTTAAGTTTATATATTTAATTCCACAGAATAGTATAATATAACCAAATGGTCAAAGGGGAAAACTGGTATGATAACTTTGATAGACTGGAATAACACACTGGTCAAACTGGCTGTTTATTTAGTTTACGGAACAAGTTTTATGATAATGTTCCTTGTAATGGAAATGTGGAAGCACAGGGTGAGCCATATAGAATTGCTGTCAGATTTTAAGTATCTTGCAGCCTTTGCATTGCTTCAGGGACTTACTGAATTTTCTGAACTGCCCCGGATACTTGGATACCAGCCTTCATGGATCTTTGATCTTCTGAAACTGCTGCTTGTCACTTCTTCATTTACAGCTCTCCTCGCCTTTGGGGTCAATGTCATCTCTTCCGGGGTCGAAGAGTACAGGTGGCTTCGCGGCATGCCTTTCGGGGCGTTATGGATGTACGTATGGATGATGATATTCATAGGGCTTGATTTTAATAATACCAATGCAGGCATAAATTATAGAGTAGCGGACGTTGCCCAGAGATATACCATGGGATTCCTGGGAGCTTTGATTTCAGCATATTCTTTCTTTGAACTGTCAACAAAAATGAAAGTAATAGTCGGGGACCAGGCGCAGCGAAGGTTCATCTTTGTCGGGTTATGCTTTGCCCTATATACTGTGTTCGGAGGTCTTTTGGCAAGCGATGTCATTTTAATGGGCATCCCCGTGGTAGTTTTCCAGACACTGACAGCAATATTGATAACATTTTCAGTGATAGGGGTATTCCGGTTGTTCAAACTGAAAGACTCAAAAACAATCAAAAAAGCTGATTTCTATTTCCTGAACAAACAGCCAAAA